>JBKBTB010000078.1:0-7463 GCA_046291015.1 Exilispira sp.
GCTTCCCATTCCTGCCATAAAAAGATATTGATCTTTTTTTTGTTTTCATATGGTATTATTTTTATTACAAGATCTAATATGTTTTCGGCTTTTTGTAATATATCAATAACATCTCCTCCAACTGAAGATTGCATAAAAATGGAAAAATAATTTGAATATGCATTCTTCCAGTCTTCAAAGAAAATTGAAAGTCCAAAAATTGATAGTCTTTTCCTTGCAAAGGCAACTGAATCTCTGTCAATATTTAAATCAACACAAAATTGTAATACCCTTTTAGCTTCAACAATTTGATTGGTCATATAAAAAGCAACACCTTGATAAGCAAGGCCCCAGGATTTAATTTTAGTGAAATTCGGATCATTTTTAATTGCCTTTTCAAGATATGGGATTGCTATTGAATATTGTTTGAGATCTACATAAATTCTTCCAATAATAAGATTAATTTCAGGATGCTGGGGACTTTTCGAAAGAAGAGAAATTGCAAGACCAAGAGCCTGATTAAGCTCTCCTTTATAGTAAAGTTCCCATATAGGATGTATCTTTTCTTCTACAGATTGGTCTATATTTTGCATTGAAATAAAAACCAATAAGAATAAACAAGGAAATATAAATAAATAAAATATTCTTTTCATCATAATCTCCATTTCATAATTTCCAATATCAACTAAAATAACACTAAAAAAAATATAATTCACATATATTTATTAGTCAAATCATTATATCACTTCATTATATCAATTTATTTTATTAATTTTATATCAATTTAAATAAACTTATTACTTTATGAAAGATTCAATGTATAATATTTTTATATTAATAATTCGTAAATAATAAAAGCAAACTTGACATTAAATGTTAATTTTTTAATTTTAACTTAGTATTGTTTATCTATGTTAATATTATTTGTGATCAAAGATCAATTCAGAGAATCTATTTTGCCGATGTAGCTCAGTGGTAGAGCATCTGATTCGTAATCAGCAGGTCAAGGGTTCAAATCCCTTCATCGGCTTTTATTTATATTTTAATTGATTATAATCATAAGGAAGATTATGGATAAAAATCAAATTTATTTTTCACTTTTAAAAAAACAATTTCCAACAATAGAGTCTGCAACAACCGAAATTATTAATCTTGAAGCTATAAGAAATTTGCCAAAAGGAACGGAACATTTTATTTCAGATATTCACGGTGAATACAGGGCTTTTGATCATATTTTAAGGACAGCTTCAGGAGTTATAAGAAAAAAGGTTGAAGAAACTTTTGGGCAGAAATTAACTGAAAATGAAAAAGATGAAATTTCAATATTAATTTCTTATCCAGAAGAAAAACTTGAAATATTAAAAGAAAAAATCGATAGATCTTTTTTAATGCAAAAATTAGAATATTTACTTGCAGTATGCAGGGTTGTTACATCAAAATATACAAGATCAAAGGTCAGGAAGGCATTACCAGAAGATTTTGGATATATAATAGAAGAATTACTTCATGAAAGTGAAGGAAATTTAAATAAAAAAGAATATCACAATAGTATTATAAATACAATAATAGAAAAAAATGAAGGAATCAGATTTATAGTTTCAATTGCGAAATTTATTCAAAAAATGGTAGTGGATAGAATACATATTTTAGGGGATATCTTTGATAGAGGTCCGGGTGCCGATATCATATTAGATAATCTTATTAAATATCAAAATGTCGATTTTGTTTGGGGAAATCATGATATTTTATGGCTTGGCGCATCTTCCGGTAATTATGCTTGTATTTCCAATTGTATAAGAATATCATTAAGATATGCAAATCATGAAATGCTTAGAGAAGGCTATGGCATAGACATTTCACCTCTGGCATCTTTAGCATATGAAAAATATTTTGATTGTTCTGGTTCAATATTTGAACCTAAAATTTCGAAAGATGAAATCTCTTTGAAAGAGTATAAACTTATGACAGCAATGCATAAGGCAATTACAATTATTCAATTGAAACTAGAAGCAAAAATAATAGAAAGAAATCCTCAATATGATATGAATGATAGAAAAATTCTTGATAAAATAGATTTTGAAAAAGGAACTTATCAGGAAGGTTCTAAAACTTATAAACTAACTGATAATATCTTTCCAACAATTAATAAAAATAATCCATTCGAACTCGATGAAGATGAGGAATTTGTTATAAAAAATCTTGCGAATTCATTTTTAAATAGCGAAAAACTTCAAAAACATGCAAATTTTTTGATGGAAAAAGGCAGGATGTATTTAATTTACAATGGTAATCTTCTGTTCCATGGTTGTATCCCGATGAATGAAAATGGTGAATTTCAACAATTTGATTTTGAAGGTGAAAAACTTTATGGAAAAAGATTGCTTGATTATTTTGAGAAAAAGGTAAGAGACGCTTTTTATTCAAGATATAATAATAGCTATAACATAAAAAATATAGAATCGGTAAATCTTGATATAAAATATAAAGAGAATAATAAAATAAATAAGAACTATGAAAACAAAAATGATATTTTCTGGTATTTATGGTGTGGGAAGGATTCACCACTTTTTGGTAAAAAGAAGATGGCAACTTTTGAAAGATATTTTATAGAAGAAAAAGAAGTTCATGAGGAGATAAAAAATTTTTATTATTCATTAAGAGATAATTCTGAAATTGCCAGTAAAATTCTTAAAGAGTTTTCAATAGAAGATGGTATTATAATAAACGGGCATGTGCCTGTTAAAGTTAAAAAAGGTGAAAGTCCTATTAAGGCAGATGGCAAACTTTATGTTATAGATGGAGGAATGGCAAAAGCATATCAGAAAGAAACTGGTATAGCCGGATATACTCTAATTTATAGTTCAAATCATCTTTTACTTGCCCAGCATTCACCTTTAATAGATGAAAAAGAGATATTGAAAAATAATGTAAATTTAGTTCCCAATCTTATAAGTATTAAGGAATTTAAATCTCCTGTTCTTATAAAGGATACAGATATTGGAAAAGAGCTTAAAATGCAAATCATAGCATTAGAAGATCTAATAGAATATTATAAAAAAACATCAAGATTATAGTATATATATTAATCATCGATTTCCTTTTCAATCGATTCTTTACAATTCATATCTTCCATATTTATAAGAGATTCATACCATTTTGATAGTTTTGATTCGAAACCAAGGTTACCAGGGGTAAAAAATTTTTTCTCTTTTTCAAGATACTTTTGTCTTACATAATGTTTTGGATAATCATGAGGGTATTTATAAATATCTTTTTCCTTTTTATCATAAGTTTTTAGTTCTATATTTTTAAGATGAGAAGGTATTTTCATTATTGGTTTTTCCCGCAAATCTTTTATGGCATTTTCAAGTCCTTGATATGCCGAATTGCTTTTGGGTAACATGGAAAAAAGAGAGGTGACTTCTGCTAAAATTATTCTAGCTTCAGGCATTCCTATTTTTTCTATCGAAAGCAAAGCCGAAGTTGCTATTGGTAATGCCTCGGGATATGCAAGACCAATATCTTCGCTTGCAAGTATTACAAGTCTTCTTGCAATAAATAATGGATCTTCACCACTTTCAAGCATTAGTGCCAGATAATATAATGAGGCATTTATGTCACTACCTCTTATAGATTTTATATATGCAGATATAGTATCATAATGGCCATCAAAACTGGAATATAAAGTTTCTCTGACTTGTAAAATTGAATTAATAGCCGAATTTTTGACAATTATTTCATCATGATTTTTAATATTTTGATTTTCTAAAGTCTTATCTGTTTTTTCTTTAATTTCCTGTTGCAAGATTATTTCAAGACAATTTAAAGCTTTTCTAATATCAAAAGATAGTTCAATAAGATTATTTAATGCATTATCTTCAAAAACAATATTATAATTTGAGAAAAATTTATCTTTTTTTAGAGCATTCAGGATAATCTGCTTTTTTTCATCATTTGTAAGTGGATTTAGCTCAAAAATGAAAATTCTCGAGCGCAATGCTGGTTGCAATATAAAAAGTGGATTTTCTGTTGTAGCACCAATAATATATATTTCCCCTCTTTCCATTGGACCTAAAAGCATATCCTGTTTTGGTTTGGTAAGTCTATGAATTTCATCTATAAATAGTATTTTTGGTGATGATATATTAAATATTCTTTTTAATGAATCACTATCTAATGTTAAGGCACTTTCTTTGATAAAAAGAAAATTAAACTCATTTGATATAACATTTGCAAGGGTTGTTTTACCACAGGCAGGAGGTCCCACAAAAACCATTGAATGCAAAATTTTTTTTTCTATCATAATTCTAATCGGTTTATTTGAACCAACAAGATGTTTTTGTCCGATAAATTCATCTAAGTTTTGAGATATTACCCTTTTTGATAATGGTGGATTTTCTTCCTTAAATAAATCCATATATAATTCCTTAAATCATTTTACAATACTTTTATTAAATTGCTATTGTAAAATACTTTTTATTGATAATATTTGACTTGAAAGCGAGAATACTATGACAAATTGTAAAATACATATACATTTTTTATTGACCTTAAAATTTTATATTATAAATTTTTTACATTAAAAATAATTTCTAAAATTTATAAATTAAGTTATAAAAAATATTAAGTTATATCCAACCCTGATAATGCACTATCAGAAATGTCGCTTTTTGGAATTCTAAAAAATATTGAATTATATTTAACTTTTTATGGAGGTGTTATGTATCGAGTAATAGTCTGGGGTCTTGGTAATATGGGAACAGGTATGGCAAAATTGATTTTAAAAAAATCATCAAAATTAAAACTTATAGCTGGGATTGATAAAAAGGAGCCTGTAGGCGATGCTGATGTTGGGCAGATGATTGGAATAGGCAAAATAGGTGTACCTTATTATACAGATCCTTGTAAAATAATTAAAAAAGATGCAGCAGATATTGTGCTTCTTAATATTAATTCATTTACAAAAGCTGTTTTTAATGAGCTTAAAATGATAGCTGAAGCTAAAATATCCTGCATTACAATTGCCGAAGAGATGTCATATCCATGGGCTCAAGAACCGGAACTAGCAAGAGAACTTGATAAAATTGCAAAGGAAAACGATGTCACAATTTTAGGAACTGGAATTAATCCTGGATTTGTTCTTGATACATTAATTGTATCTTTAACAGGGGTATGCCTTGATGTTGAAAGAATTGAAGCATCAAGAATAAATGATTTATCACCATTCGGGAAAACAGTTATGGAAACCCAGGGTGTAGGTACAACTGTTAATCAGTTTAATGAGGGTTTAAAAACAGGAAAAATAGTTGGTCATGTTGGATTTCCAGAGTCTATTTCTATGATATTTGAGGCTATGGGTTGGGAACTAGGTAAAATAGAGCAGATTAGAGAACCAATAATATCAACAACATATAGAGAAACAGATGTTGTGAAAGTAGAGCCCGGTATGGTAGCTGGATGCAAGCACATTGGAATAGGCTATGATAAAGATGGGAAAGAGAGAGTTAGATTAATTCATCCGCAACAAATTCATCCGGAGCTGGAAGCTATTGAGACTGGTGATTATATTAAAATTTTTGGTGATCCTTTTGTTTCGATGAGCATAAAACCTGAAATTCCCGGAGGGAAAGGTACTATAGCGATGGCAGTCAATATGATACCCCATGTAAAAGAAGGACCAGCAGGTCTTCTTACAATGATTGATTTACCGGTTCCCAGGGCAATTCGAAATATATAAAATTAAATATTTGACTAAATCTATTTTATAAAAAGTCCATTAAAATATGTCAAAAGATAAAAAAAAGAAAGATTATAATATTTTAGCTTTAATCGCTTTGTGGCTTGCACTTTTCAGCTGGGGAATTCATGGAGTCGCGGGAAGATTTTTGGCATTGCATAATGTTTCAATGCTTGCTGTTATGGAAATAAGATTTATAATTGGAACAATTTTATTTTTAATATATCTTTTAATAACCACAAGTTTAAATTTCTTTTACTTTAAGTACTATAAAACACTTTTACCACTTTCCTTTGTTGGCCTTTTTAGCAATTCTATTTTCTATCACCTTGGTTTAAAATATATACCTGCAACACTTGTAATGCTATTAGAAAACCTTTCTCCATTTTTTGTAGTTTTAATGGTTTTGATAATTGAAAAATCTAAACCTAAAAAGCATGAAGTAATTGCTCTTTTAGTTTCTTTTTCAGGTTTGGTTTTAATTGTTGTCGGTAAAGGTGGACTTAAAATATCAAATTCACAATTTTACATAGGAGTATTACTGGAAGTTGCTGCAGGATTAACTTTTGGTGCATATACATATTTTTCTGCAAGTTTTTTTAAAAAAAACTCTATTGAATTTTCTTTTCAGATGATGATGAATATACTTTTTCAGGTTTTTTTATACTCATCGATTCTGGGTTTACCATTTTTATTTTCAATTGATTATAAAGCTCTTCAAACAATCGACATATTATTGATTTTAGAAATGGGTATTTTCCAATCTTTTCTGGCTTATCTTTTCTGGAATTATGCATTATCAAAACTTCCTACTTCATCGACATCAATTTTATTCTATATGACTGTTGTTTTTACTTCTATAAATGAGATGATTTTCCTTAAATTTTACCCAAATGTTGTTATAATTTTTGGTTCAATAATGGTTTTTATCTCTGCTATTGTTCTTTCTATAAAATCAAATAAAACAATAAATTAAAAACAATAAAATAAAATTTTAATTAAAAATTTAAAAACTATTGCCTTTTAAATAATATTTTTGTTATATTTTAAATTGAAAAAATAAATTTAATTAAAGAGGTTGAGGCTATGGCAAAAAATATTTTATTTAGTGAAGATGCAAGAAAATTAGTAATTAATGGTGTTGAAAAATTAGCTAAGACTGTGAAGATTACTCTTGGTCCAAAAGGAAGAAATGTATTAATTGAAAAAAAATTTGGAGCTCCCACAGTTACAAATGATGGAGTTACTATTGCCAAGGAAATTGAGCTTTCTGATCCTTATGAAAATTTAGGCGCTCAGCTTGTTAAAGAAGTTGCGACAAAGACAAATGATGTCGCAGGAGATGGTACAACTACTGCTACTGTTATAGCTGAAGCAATAATTAAAGAAGGTATTAAGAATATTGTCGCAGGTAGTAATCCAATTAAAATCAAACTTGGCATTGAAAAAGCAGTTAATGAAATAGTTAAAGAAATCAAATCTAAAGCAAAAAAGATTGAAACAAAAGAAGAAATTGCTCAGGTTGCATCAATTTCAGCTAACAATGATCCAGAAATCGGTAAACTTATAGCAGATGCTATGGATAAAGTTGGTAAAGAAGGTGTTATAACTGTTGAAGAATCAAAAACTATAGAGACTCACCTTGAAGTTGTTGAAGGTATGCAATTTGATAGAGGTTATATATCTTCATACATGATTACAAATCCTGATACTATGACAGCCGTTTTAGATGATCCATTTATTTTGA
>JBKBTB010000324.1:0-1688 GCA_046291015.1 Exilispira sp.
ATCATTTTCAATTTCCTCTAATACAGAAATCAATTTGTTTTCATAATACTCCTGTGTATATGCAGAAATTGGTGTAAAATTAAAAAAGGAAAACATTTCAACAATATTGGAAAAGTCTTTCATAAGTCCATTTATATACTCAGAGATCGATTGTGTCTGTTCTACCAATTCTGAAAGATTTTCAGAATTTGTTAATATTTCTGTTTTAAATGTGAATGCTGAATTACTTGTTATATCAATCATATTTTTGATTTGCTCTATAAGACCATTTAATCCAGATAGATTGCCAACTATCTGTCTTAGTAAGGTTTCTACACCACTTGTGGATTCAGAAGTTTCCATGATAATAGTACCAATTTCCTGAGTCATGTTTGTTATGCTATCAACGAAATCTTTTGTTCTTGTAGCAAGTTTTCGAATTTCGGAAGCTACAACAGAAAAACCTTTACCAAATTCACCGGCTTTTGAAGATTCAATTGAAGCATTAAGAGAAAGCAAGTTTGTTTGATTTGCTAAAGTTCTTATTTCATTTGAAAACTGAAGGATTTTACTATATAACTCTTTTATCTTATTCATGTTAGAAATCAGATCTGATGCTACTTTAACATTTTCACTTGCCTTTGTGAGTGAATCCTTGGAATAATTTAGCGAGGTTCTTGCAATATCCTGAATTTCCTGAAATTTCTCGAGGATTTCACCAAAATTATCTGTTAATTGTCTGAATTTATTCTGGTATTCAAGCAATTTGCTACTTTCATCATTAAACATTTTATTGGTAGTTTCAAGAGTTGTTGAAAAGACATCTGAAAGATTTGTAGTTTCTTCAAATATAAGTTTAAATTGCTTGAGTAAGGTTTTTATTGATCTTCTAAGAGGATCAAGCTCATCTTTTCTAAGCTCTATATCCATTGAAAGATTTCCAGAATTTATACTTTTATAGATTCTGTTGAAATATTTTAATGGATTAAACAATATAATTGCAATAAAGATATTGATTAAAAATATTAAAAAAACTATCATTATCAAAGAAACTATTAAAAGCCATCTGGTAATCTTGCTAACTCGTTTTTCAACACTTGAATAAGGGAATAATGACACAATCTTAAAATAATAAATTTCAAGAACAGAAGTAAAAGAAAGGAATCTTTCTCCAGTTTCAATATTATATATATTGCTTTTTCCAGATACTTTTAAAGCAGGTGTAAAATCTATCTTGCTTATATCACTTCCAAGATAATAAAAAGGTGTTTTTTTATCTGATTCAGTTCCTATGGTAAAATCCGATACATCAATAATGGCGATTGAATGTAAATCTGCAGGAAAATCTCTAAAATCAAAAGATTCTTCTATAAATTTTTCAAAGGATTGTTTGCTATAGATAATTAAAATTTGATACAATGAAGATTTGTCAAAATCATCCAGTTTTAATGCCTGTGTCCTGTAATTGTAATAATGTCCATCAATAAAGATAATCCCCTCATATGAAAATGATGCAGCAGCATACTTTCTTAATCCCTTTTCTCCATCTGTTGTAGGAAGTTCAGTAAAAGTTGAAATCTTATCGGCATTTGTATAATAAAGCTCGGTAAAATCGCCATTATATAGATAAATTGTTTTATCAGGATTTTTAGATTCAAAATTAAATTGAATATATTGAATTAAATATGGAGTTGCAGATTCTTTAAATG
>JBKBTB010000079.1:0-7403 GCA_046291015.1 Exilispira sp.
TTTAAAAATAAAATACTATTTATAAGTTATGAAAATAACAACTTTGGAGATAGTCTATTAAAAGAATATTACGTGAAAAAATTAAATATAAAGATGGAAGAAATTATCTTTCTTAATAAAAAAAGAAAGGTTTTGAGTCTTTTCAATATTCTATTTAATATAGATAAAATAGATAAAGTTTATTTTATTGGAGGTATTTTTCAGGATAGATCATCAATAAAATCTTTTATCTACTATTTCTTAATTTTATTAATATCAGTTATATCGGGAAAAAAAATTTTTATCCTTAGCTGTACCTTTGAAATTAAAAGAATATTATTGCGAATCTTATTTTTATATATTTTGAATATTTCAATAAATAAAAATTTAATTGATGCAATTGAAACAAGAGATTATAAAAGTTTTGAATTTATAAATAAATTGAATTGTAATAAAAAATTAATTAAAGATCCATTTGATTTAAGATATAAAAGATTAAAAATAATATTGAATTTAAGTGAAAATATAATTAAAGATAATATAAATAAAAGACAAAATGAAAACTTTATAGCCAAAATAATTGAATTATTTAATTGCAAATATTATTCAGTTTTAGTTTTATCGATCAATAAATCTTATAGTACTAAATGGAAACAAAAATTTTTAAAAGAACTTATATATTTAACCAGAGTTAATAGAATTAAAGTAATATTTTTAATTTCAGATCCAGAAGATTATGATTTTTTGATAAAATTAATGAAGAATAAAATTGATAACTATCATTTTTTTAGACTATCAAAAAATAGCATAAATTCTCTAATTAAACTTTTAAAAAATTACGAAAAAAAGATGATGTTAACAGATAGATTACATTGCTTTTTAATATTAAAAAAAATTTTCGATATAATAATCATAGGTAGTAGCAAAATTGAAGATTATATAAATACATGGTATAAATTAAAGTTTTTTGATGATAATCTTAAAATCTAACTAATTATAAATTAAAATAATAAAATAATTTTATTTTTAAGCTAAAATTTATAAAAAATTTATATATATCAATATAATGGAATTTATAAATGAAAAAAATTAGAAAAGCAAAAAAATGTAGAAAGAAAAATTCAAATTTCATAACTTACACTTTTGTTACATCTTCAATTTTATTAATATTTTTATCTGTAATTATTTTGTTTTTTAGCTTAATCAAAAGTCAGAAAAAAATTGAAGTAAATAACATTTACACCTTTAACAATTATGAACAAATTAATATACAAGAATCTTACAGAGATTCATATAATAGAATTAATGAAAAAACGAATATTAATATCTTAAAAAATCCGGAAGAGAAAAAAGAAGAAAGAAAGAGGAAAAGTATTTGTATAATAATAGATGATTATGGGTATCAGGATACTTCAAGTATTTTATTAAATCTTCCTTTCAAAATTTCAGTATCCATTCTTCCAGGACTTCCATACTCAAAAACTGGATTTGAAATCTTTGCAAATTCAAAAAATATTACCCCCATGCTTCACATTCCCATGGAATCGATAAATCAATTTTCTTTAAGTGAAAAAAATGAAATAAAGGTCTCAGATAGCAAAAATGATATAGAAAAGAAACTGGATCTATTTTTTTCAGAAATACCTGCAAATTTTGCAAATAATCATATGGGTTCAAAAGTTTCTCTTTTTAGGGAAACAATTCAAATTATATTAAACTATCTTATTAAAAGAGGTGTAAGATTCATTGATTCTCATACAATAAATAATTCTCTTTTTGTTTCTACCGGAAAGGCACTTGGTTATCCAGTATTTGAAAACAATCTTTTTTTAGATTATAATGATGATTATGATCTACCGGAAAAGGAATTTTTTAAGGCTATAAATTTATTAAAAACACGCGATTTTATCATAATAATTGGTCATAATACAAAAATTCAAACATTAAATTTTTTACAAAAACTTGCAAGTAAATATTATTTTAAGAATTATGAATTTATAACTGTCAGAGATCTATTTGATAGGTATTAAATAATATGCTGATCTAAAATATACTGATCTAAGAATCAACACAGGTTTGAAATGTTTTTTTCATCTTATTTAAAGCCTGAATTTCAATTTTTCTTATTGATTCAGAAGTTAATTTATATTGATGAGCTATTTCTTTTAATGTCAAAGGAATATATGTAGTTAAACCATATCTTTTTTCTATAATATCTCTTTCTCTTTCATTTAATTGTGAGAGTAAATAATTAAAATCCTCATAATTTAGTAAATTTTCAATATGTTCTACTGGATTATCATTAGTTGGAATTTTTTCACTTAATGGTAGATCATCAATATTTTTATTATCATTGTCTAAAGAAATAAAACTAAAATTACAATCAACCAGTTCATTATAATTTTCATTTTTCAATTGTTTATACTTTTTTAGTTTGCGAATTTTCTGAAATTTCCTTATAGGAATTCTAATTAAGCTGCTTGATTTATCTGCCATTCTTGATATTGCCTGTTTTATCCAGAAATATGCGTACATACCAAAATTATTGCTTTTTTCTGAATCATATTTATTTACTGCATGATATAGACCAATTATTCCTTCTTGAATTAAGTCCTCTTTATATGATGGATTGATTTCAAATCGAGAAGCTAAATAATTAATTATAGGCTTAAATATATCTAGAATTTTTTCAAAACTAAGATTATCACCTTTTTTAGCCGAATTTATCAAAGAGTTAAGTTCAAAATCTGTCAAATTTTCAAATAATATCTTTTTTGTATCCATCATATATTTATTACCTCATTGATAAAAATGCAATTATTGTGCCGCTATAAAAGATTGTATTAAAATCGATTAAATTTAAGGATATTTTAACAATTGAATAAGAGAAAAATTTAATAATTAATTGGATGATATGAAAATTATAATTTTTTATACATATTTTGTGGAAAAAAGATTACAATGCAAATTGATTGATTAGATTTTTTAAATTTTCGTATGCAATTTTATCAAGTTCTTTTTTTTCATTAATAGACAAATCTTTTACATCTATTGGCTTCCCAAAGCAAACTCTAACTTTTTTATCAGTTTTAAGTATAAATTCACCGGGAGCAATAACATCCCTTAATCCAATTAAACCTATCGGATATATTATGGATTGAGCTATTTCTGCTGCCTTTAAGCCACCTCTTTGAAATTGTTGAATCTGTCCATCACCGGACATTCTGCCTTCAGGAAATATTATAAGATGCTTTTTTCTTCTAAGATTTTCAACAATTTTTTTAATGGTTTCTATTTTAGATTTTAGATCATAGATATTTACAAATATAGAATGAGCCTTTCTCATCCAGAAATTCATAACTGGCATATTAGATAATTCAATATTAGCTACAAACCCTGCTAAAACAGGCATTGTTCCATAAATCACAGGTATATCATAAGGAGAAGTATGATTTGCAATAAAAATATATGATCTATCTTTTTCTAGATTTATATCTCCAATTAATTCCAGATCTATTTTTGCAATTTTAATTAAAGATTGCCCCCAATTTCTTGTAATTTTATAAGTATATTCTTCACCTTTTCCTCTTAATTTATGAATATAATAAGATGGTATATATAATCCCATAGAAATAGTTTTTAATATAGCTTTGACAATAGGATTTGATGGGTCATATTTTTTTACTTCACTGAGCAATGCTTTCCATCTGTTTTTTGAATTATTCAATATCTTTGAATATTTTAAACCACCAATAAAACCAGTTGAAGTAGAAATAGTATTAATATCAAATTTGTCTTTATTGGTTTTATTATCTTCAATTACTGATTTATTTTCCATACATAAATAATTTATAAAATTAAGAAAAAATTACAATAAAATTTATAAAAATCATAATATTATCAATAATTCTATAAAGATTTTTATAAACCTGGTATTAACTTTAGTGTATCATTAAGTTCTGTAATATATTTATTAACAAGAAGCTTTATACCATCTTTACCAGCACCGGCAGCATATATCGCAAATGGCCTTCCTATTAAAACATAATCAACTTTCAATAGCAATATCTTTAAAATATCCTCCCCATTTCTCACACCGCCATCAAAACCAATAAGAAAATCTGGATATTCCTTTTTAATAAAATCAATGTCAATAGACTGTAAAATCTTAATTGATGATTGAAGAGAAGAAAGACTTCTTCCTCCATGATTGGATATAATTACAGAATCAATACCATATTTAGCAAGTTTAATGCAATCAAATGTATTACTTATTCCTTTTATTATTATAATTTTTCCAGTAGATTCTCTAATTCTGATTATTTCATCCATAGAGTATCTATCTATATTCACATCACTTTTTTTCATTGTTGGTAAATTCAATGAATCTATATCTATTGCAATAGCTTTTATAGGAGTATTATTAAAATATTTAAGCTTTTCTATCAATATTTCAACCGGATATCTTGGTTTTAATGTTATTATTCCCTCATAATTTACCTTTTCAAGTATTTTAGACATGTGAAGATATTTATCATTACTTGAACCATCTCCTAAAAAACATAAAATTTTAGACTCCTTAGCTCCTTCAAGCATTGATAGATAGTATTCTTCTTCATCTAAAACACCTCCCAGATTTGAGCTAACTCCCGAAATTGGAGCAATGCCAATTGGGATTGAAACTTTTTTTCCAAATAGTTCACTTTTAAATCTATAATTTTTATCACTTAATAGCTCAATTTTAAGAGGCAATTTTCTTAAATCATAATAGTTGGCTATAAAAGCTTCATTTCGGTTTGCTCCACCCATTCCTGGTAATTCACCAATACATCCTGTTCCATCACAAATTTTGCATACCTTGCATTTTCCAGCAAAATTTCTTACTGCTTTTGCAAGTATATCTTTTTCTCTTGATTCTTCTTTCGCTTTAAAAATAATCTTAAAATTATTTTTTTTATTTGAAAATGTATAATAAATCTTATCATAATATTTTGAAGAAAGTACTTCAGGTATTTCTCTTTTTATTGAAAAACAATAATATTGATCTTCTGTAAAAACAGGTTGTTCCTCTGGATAAATTTTGTATAAAATCAAACCTTTGTTTTCTTTATTAAATGAAGCTAAACTATCAATGCTTCTATTTTCAGGTTCCTTCCCGATAATTGTAAAAAGATAATTTGTTAAAATATCATATCCAAGATAATTATTGTACCTTTCATCAATAAAAAAACCACCTTCTAATCTTAAATTTATATCAAGAAAATATAATTTGCCTTCACTTACAATATATTTAATCTCGCATGGCATATGATTTATTCTAAGTCTTTGAATTATATCCAGTGAATAATCTATTAAAAGTTGCCCTATCTTTTTTGAAATTTTATCCTCTCTTTTCCTTTCTATTAAATATTTTGAATCAAGATTACTTATTTTCCATATATTAAGTATAGCTATATTTTTATCTCCAACAAGAAATTGTAGTTTATAAACATCTCCATCAATAAAATTTTGCGCTATTACTTCACCGGTAGGTGAATGTTTTTTGGCATACATAAAAGAATCATATAGACTTTGCCTTGTTGTTTTTATAACTCCAAGCCCACCCATATTTTCTGTTGGTTTTAATACAATCTGACTATTGCATTTATTTTCTAAATTAATATTATAAAACCAGAATATTTCTGAAGAAATTATTGAAAGACCTGGGAAAAAGCCTTTTTCAAGATAGCTATTTATTAAAGTGTATAATTTATATTTATTGGTTATAAGCTCTGATATAGTATAGTTAAAATGCTTCAGATTAAGATGACTTGAAAGAGCTGAAATTGTTGCATGAACATCAGAATCAACAGATCCTATCCCTGCTATTTCAGAAAGCTCTGTATATGATAATGAATCTATAAATCTTTTAATTGATTCTATATCCCTTGTACTTAGATTAATAGAAAAATCAGCTACAGAATGTCCAACTGCTTTTGAGTCTATATCTACAAGATATATAAAATATCCCATTTCTTTAGCTCGAAGTAAAAGAGGAAGTTCATACATCGAACCTCCTAATATTATCAATCTTTTTTTCTCCATATTATTCCTTTTCTTACAATTGGCTTTCCATACTTCTTATTTAATTCATCAATCTTTTTATAAATAATATTATCCTTTTCTATGGTATCGAATAGATTGGAACTATCTTTAATTAAGCCAGACAGCTTCAACCCTAAAAGTCTGATTTTTTTATTTTTAATTCTTGTTTTATAAAGATTTTCAAAGATTTTAAATGCTATATTTGCTATTTCATTTTCATTAAATGTCGGTTCTTTTAATGTAATCTGTCTTTGACATGTTTCAAAGTCTTCATCTCTAACTTTTATTGATATAATAGATGCCTTCAAATTACTTTCTCTTAATTTTAATACCAGTTCTTCTGAAAAATCAACAAGTATGGAAAAAAGATCCTCTTCAAATTCAACATCAGTATCAAAAGTTTTTTCTGTAGAAAATGATTTTAATTTTTGCTTTTCTTTTTCCAATTCTTCACCAAAAAATTTCTTCAAATAAAAATAAGTTATATAAGAACCTAAATTTTTAACCAGAAAATTTAAATCATATTTATAAAGATCTTTAAAATAAAATATCCCAAGATCTTTAAGAATATATACAGTTTTTTTACCAAAAAATGGAATTGTTTCTACTGGACTTGTTAAAATAAAATTTTCTTCTTCATTCTCATTCAAAATAAGAATCCCATCTGGTTTACATCGATCCGATGCCATTTTTGAAATTAATGGTGATGAAGACACTCCTATTGAGCAGGTAAGTGCAAAATTTTCATAAATTTTTTCTTTTATTGTTTTGACTAAATCTTCATATGATTTATAAAGAGGAATCATTCCAGTCAAATCGAGATAACCTTCATCTATGCCGGTTTTTTTTATGAAAAAGCAATAATTTGTAAGTAATTTAAAAATATCATCTGAAATTTTAGCATATTTTTTAATATCTGGCTTAATAAATATTGCATTCGGGCATAAAAGTTGTGCCTTTTTTAAAGGCATTGCAGATCTTACTCCATAAGCCCTTGCCTCATAACTACATGTACATACCACTCCCCTTTTATAAGGTGAATTTCCAATAATAACCGGTTTGCCTTTCAATTCTGGATTATCTCTGATTTCAACCGAAGCAAAAAAAGCATCTAAGTCTAAATGTGCTATCTTTTGTTTTTGATGTTGCATTTTCATAAATTCATATTAATTTTGATTTAAGTAGAGTATAATAAAATGTCTATATTTGATTTTTTATTCAATATTTTCAATTCGAATAATAACACTCCTTATGCTAAACTAAAAAAGATAAAAAAAGATATAAAGAATTTTGTCCCAAAATATTTTAATCCAAATAAATTAATTTTCTATGGTAGTTTT
>JBKBTB010000325.1:0-1681 GCA_046291015.1 Exilispira sp.
TTACCATTAAACTACTATCTTGCCAGAATAGGATTAAATATTTCAGCCATGATGGACATAAATTTAATTGCAGAGTTCGGACTTCCCGTTGTTTTATATTCATCATTCCCAATAAAAGGTTATATTGGAGCTTTTGTTTTAGGTGCTTTTGTATCATATATTTCAACTTATTCAAGTGCAAAAAAAGCATCAAGACTTGATGTGGTAAAAGCTTTAAGAACTATTTAAAAGAGGCTTTTTATGATATTAAAACTTTCATTTATAAATATTAAGAGAAATAAGAAAAGATCATTTCTTTCAGCTTTAAGTATATTTTTTGCAGCTATAATAATAATTCTTGCATGGGGCTGGATAGATGGAATGATAGAGAATATGATTGAAACAACAGTGGATTTTCAAACCGGCACCATAAAAATTGCAACATCCTCTTTTTTAAAAGAGGAAAAATTTTTACCTGTCGAATTTTATTTTGAAAACAAAGAATTTTTTATGGAAAAATTAAAATCAGAATTAAAAGAAAAATTTCCAAAAATAAATTTTCAATATGAGGAAAGATTAAATATTGCAAGCATTGCTGGTAAAGACGAATACTCTACAGCCGTTATAATAAACTCTGTTTCATCTGAAAATGAACTAAAAAAATATCAGATAAAGAAAAGAAAGATTGAAGGTAATCCAGAAATAGGAAGTAATAAAATAATAATAGGGAAAGATTTTGCAAAAAACTTAAAATTAAAGTCTGGTGATAAAATTTTAATTGTTACAAAAACATACATTAGTGGTCTAAATGGAATGAAATTTATAGTTAGTGGAATTGTTGATTTTGGAATTGGAGCATACAATAAATCTATCATTTTAATGGATCTTAAAGATGTCAAAAAACTTGCAAAAATTCCAGACAACAACTTTGTTCAACTTCTGATTTTTTTTGATATAAAACATATTGAACCTGTTTTGCAAAATATAAATAATCTTTTATCAAATTATTTTAATGATAGTGAATTAAAAGCAGTTCCTTTTTACCAGAGCATGGGACAACTTTATGGTACAATGATGATGATGAGAAAAGTTCTGGTTTTAGTTTTCGCATTTATTTTGTTTCTGGCTTCATTCATAATTATTAATAGCATGATGATGAATATATTTGAAAGAATAAATGAGCTTGGGACCTTAATGGCTATAGGAACAACTGCTAAGGAAATTTTTTTAATGAATTTTTATGAAGGTGCAATTATAGGTATTCTAGGAGGTATTCCAGGTTCTGTAATTGGTTATATTATGGCAATTATTATGAATAAAATAGGTTTTGATTTTTCAAACCTTCTTCAAGGTTATAATATGCTAATGAATTATGTAATAAGACCTTCGGCTTCTTTAAATATTTTTTTACTTTCTCTCTTTATTTCCTGCATTATTCCTGCAATAGCCACAGTTATTCCATCAAGATATGCTTCAAAAATTCTTCCAGCGGAAGCATTAAGGCATCTTTGATAATATTCAAACACTTTTGCTGTCTTGTTGCAGCGCTGCTGAAATATTTTTAATTAGACAAAAAGATTTATAGTTAAAATATTTATCATATCTAAAGTGAGGGAGAAATAAAGATGAAAAAATCCATTTATAAACAAATTTATCATCTTGTATTAATATTTTTGTTAATAATTCTAATATTTTTCTCTTT
>JBKBTB010000080.1:0-7382 GCA_046291015.1 Exilispira sp.
TTTTTTCGGTATTAGAAAATTTTAGTAGATTATGATCCTTTTGTGTATCTATAGATTTTATAATATTAATAGCTACATCGGAAGATAATTTAATCTTTTCATTCTTATTTTGTTGATCAACTTTTCTAAAGAAATTTCTAATTTTTGCTCTTGCCTTTCTTGTTTTTGTTATTTCAAGCCAATCTATTGAAGGAAGCTGCTTTTTTGAAGTTAAAATCTCAACTACTTCTCCGCCTTTAAGCTCTTTTCTAATGGGGACAAACTTACCATTTACCCTTGCACCAATGCAATGAAGTCCTATTTCGGAATGGATTGCAAAGGCAAAATCAAGTGCAGTTGAATTTTTGGGAAGCTGAACTATATCACCTTTTGGTGTATAAACAAATATCTGTTCAGATAATAACTCTGTCTTTAGATTTTCCATAAGGTTTTCATCAGAGAAATCCTTTTGCTTCCAATCTTTCAATTTTGAAAATATTTTTAATTCAGTCTCAATTTTCTTCTCATCAGATATATTTTCTTTATACATCCAGTGAGCAGCTACACCATATTTTGCATTATTATCCATCTGATATGTTCTTATTTGAAATTCTATATGTTTACCATTATTGTCAATAACTGTAGTATGAAGACTCTGGTAAAGATTCGTTTTCGGGAAAGCTATGTAATCTTTAAATCTTGATGGTATTGGTTTATAAAGATTATGTATTATACCCAGAGCAGTATAACAATCTCTTATTGATTCGCAAAGAACCCTTATTCCGATTAAATCATATATTTCATCAATACTTTTATTCTGATATTTCAATTTTCTATAAATTGAAAAAAAATGTTTGCCTCTTCCTTCGATATTAATATTTTTCAAATTTTCTTTTTCAAGAATAATTTTAATCTGATCTATAATTGATTGTATGTATTTTTCTCTATCTTCTTTTTTTAATGAGATTGCTTCTTTTATGTACTGATAAGCCTTATAATCTATAAAATAAAGCGAAAGATCTTCGAGTTCATCCTTAATCCACTCTATACCAAGTCTGGATGCCAATGGCGCATATAATTCCAGCGTATTTTTAGCTATCTCTATCTGTTTAAAAGGAGGTTGAAATTGTAATGTTCTCATATTATGAAGTCTATCTGCAAGTTTTATTATCAATACTCTTAGATCATCTATTACAGAAAAGATAAATCTTCTTAAATCCTCATAGCCTTTATAAACAAATTGAGCAGAATTTCTCATTGAAGATATTTTTGTTACACCCTTTATAAGTTTTAATATTGTTGGACTAAAATTCTGAGAAATCTCTTCTTCTGAAGTTTCAGTATCTTCCAGTATATCATGCATTAAAGCCGCACATATTGTACTTACATCCATTCTTAAATCCAGTAGAATCAATGTAACTGAAAGTGGATGAGTAATATAATCTTCACCAGACAATCTTTTTTGACCCAAATGCTTTTCATATGCTAGCTTATAAGCCTTTAATATCAAATCCTTATCTTTTTCCTCAAACTGGCTTATTTTGCTGAAAAATTCCTGTTCCAGATTCTGAATCTGTGAAATCATATCTTTTTACCAGCCACTACCCTTGCTATATTCTGAAAGTCTTTAATAACAAGCACTTCATAGCAACTTGATTTAAATAAATTAACAATATCAACAGCATGCTTGTCATCTGAAACCTCAACCCCTATATAACCATTTTCTTTTAATAAATATGAAGCAAGATATATAATTCTTTTATAAAAAATATTTTGTTCTTTTCCTGGATTAAGAGCAATTTTAGGTTCATATCTTCTTACTTCATAAGGTAATCTATTAAAGTCTTCTTTGCTTATATATGGGGGATTGGCTAAAATAAAATCAAATTTTATTTTTTCATCATCTATAAATTTATTTAACCCATCTTTCAATATATCACATTTATAAAATTTTATGACTTTGAAATTTTTACCTAAGATAATTTCAGCATTTTTTTTTGCAATTAAAATTGCTTTATTTGAAATTTCATAGCAATAGGATTGAGGTATAAAATTTATATCTATTTTTAAATCATTATTCAACTTATCATATAATTTGTAATTTAAGTTTATTATTTTATTTATCAAAGATATTGTTATTGCCGCCGAACCTGAACAAAATTCGGAAAAACGAATAAAATTTTTGTTGTTTTTATTATTTTCATAAAAGTTATATTTCCTAAAAATATCTTTGAAATATTTATAAATTAATTTATCTAAAAATCTCAATAGATCTTCATAATTCAAAAATAATATTTCATTATCTTCTTTACATAATTTTTTTAATTGTTCAAATAGATAACAATTGTTTTCAAATGAAAATAAAATCTTTAAAATTAATTCTAAATAGAATAAAAAACCCAAATCTACAAGAATTTCGCTTTCAGATCTTGGAATCAAAACACCCTTTTGAATATAAAATTCAGAATCATAGAAATATTTTGATTTTGTTATATAAGCTACTGGATAAAAATTCATTCTCTTTCTTAAATCGAATAAAAATGGTAATAAAAATAGAATATCTATTGTTAATCTTTTATTTCTGCCAGAAATTTCTGAAATAATTCTCGAAGTCTCAGGATTTTTTTTCGAATATTTTTTATAAATCAAAGTAAAATCAAGAATTGGAGTATTTGAAACACCGGATAATTTTTTAAGTATTTTGTTGATAAATTTAGTACTTAAAACTATTTTCACGATTATTAAAAAAAATAATTAATTAAAAATTAAAAATCAGCATTTGCCAGCAATTTTTCTTTTTCATCCATAATTAGTGCATCTATCATTTCCTGAATATCTCCATCCATAAATTGCTCTAATTTATATATGGTGAAATTTATTCGATGGTCTGTTATCCTTGATTGAGGATAATTGTAAGTTCTAATTTTATCTGATCGATCCCCTGTTTTAATCATTGCTTTTCTTTCAGCAGAAAGATTTTTATTTTTCTCTTCTTCTGCCATCTCATAGAGTCTAGAACGCAAAACTTTCATCGCTTTTTCTTTATTTTTCATTTGAGATTTTTCATCCTGACATGCGACAGAAATCCCGCTTGGTAAGTGAGTTATTCTAACTGCTGATTCTGTCTTATTAACATGTTGACCACCATGCCCCGAAGCTCTATAAACATCTATTCTCAAATCCTTTGGATCAATTTCCAGTTCGGTTTCTTCAACTTCTGGTAAAACAACGACAGAAACAGCAGAAGTATGAATTCTGCCAGAAGCCTCCGTTTCTGGAACTCTCTGGACTCTATGCACACCAGCTTCATACTTTAAAAATGAGTAGACATTTTCGCCGGAAATAGAAAAAATTATTTCTTTAAACCCAGCCATATCGCTTTCTGACATAGAAAGTATTTCGATCTTCCATTTTTTTCTTTCAGCATATCTACTATACATTCTGAAAAGATCGGCTGCAAAAAGAGCGGCTTCTTCACCACCTGTGCCTGCTCTTATCTCCATAATGACATTTCTTTCAGAATTCTCATCTTTGGGAAGTAGCAGATATTTTATCTCATTTGTAAGTCTTTCTATATTTTCATTCGCAATTTTTAATTCTTCGCCTGCAAGATTTTTTAGCTCTTCATCACTACTTGTTTGAATTATTTCCTTTGCTTCTTCTAATTGTGTTAAATTTTTTTTATATTCTCTTATCTTTTCAACCACTTCTTCCATAGAAGACTTTTTTTTACTTAATTCTTTGAATGCATTTCTATCGTTAATGATTTCTTCGGTTAAAAGCATTTTTTCCAGCTCATTATAAGTATTTAATATCCCTTCTATCTTTTCATTAAAATTACCCATATAACCTATCCCTTAAAATATTTTTAAATTATTTTATATGAAAATTATTCTATGCTATTAAATTATTATCTATTAAATTATGATTTTACACTGGTAACTATTTTATTCAATAATAATTCTAATTTAATTGTTGCGATATGAATTTTCAAGATTTAATTTTTAGCTATTTTAAGTTCTTTATTCCAGTGTTTTATTCCATTTTCCCAATTGTTTGCTATGAATTTCATATTTTAGATATTTTATTTTAGATATTTTAATTACCCCCGAGACGACTTGAACGTCCGACCCGCAGTTTAGGAAACTGCCGCTCTATCCTGCTGAGCTACGGGGGCATTATTTATAGCAAAAATAAAAAGATTAAAAATTATAGAAAATATTTAATAGAATTGATATTTCGTAAATCTGGTTATAATAATCAACATATTTGCTCAACAAATGTTACTTGTAATTGTGCCATTAAATATGGCTTATAAAAATCAAATTGCATAGAAAAAATACTTATTTAACACTTATTGTCAATAAATTTTGGTATATTTTAAAAATCAATCTAAGTCTCAATTTATTTTTTATGGTGCTATTTGACTATTTTTTAAATTTGAATTAAATTTTACCATATAATATTTTAATCTTACAGTATTTCATTAAAGGAGAAAATAATGATAAAAATTAAAAGAAAAATCTTTTTATTTATTATCCTTTTTTTCATCTTTCTTATATTATTTTCATGCTATAAAGAAAAAAACGAAAGTGCTTCTTATGAAGATTACAATCTAAAACTTCAAAGCATAAATACAGAAGTTAAAAATAATGATAGAATAATCTGGGATGAATATGATAAAATTTTAAATCTGAATCCTTCAAATAATAAATTTTTTATCTTATTTTTTTATGCAGATTGGTGCCCTTATTGTAAAAAAATGGAAGAAACTACATTTAAAGATAAAAGTGTCATAGAAATTTTAAATAATAACTTTATAGCTATAAAAATTAATAGCGAATCCAGAGAATTACTTTCAAAAAAGAATAAAGAAATTAACGGAATATATCTTTCTCAAAAATACCAGATAACCGGACTTCCAACAACTGTATTTCTTGATAAAAAAGGAAATCCTTTAACAGCAGCTCCGGGTTATTTACCTGCAGATTTTTTTATAAATATACTAAAATATATTTATACTGAAAGCTATAAAACTGAAACCTTTGAATCTTTTATCGAAAAACAAAAGTAAGTATAAAGTATATATGACTTTAAGTTTAATGATTACAGCAATATTAGCAGCTTTTTTCACTCTAATATCTCCATGTATTTTACCGATTTTACCTGTTTATTTTTCTATTATATCTGGTTTTAATATAGATGATTATAAGACTTTAAAAGATGATAAATTAAGAAGGAAAAAATTAATAAAAAACACTATAATTGGAACATTCTTTTTTATACTTGGTTTTTCAGTTATTTTTATTCTTCTGGGAACTATATTATTTGGTATAAGTCATACTCTTAAGCAAAATAGATTTATTTTTGAAAAGATTTCAAGTATTATAATATTTTTATTCGGTTTATATATTTTATTTCAGGATAAAATTAAATTTATTTACTATGAATATAAACCATTTGCTAACTTAAAAATTAAAAAAGGTAATATTTTTTCTTCATTTATACTAGGTCTTTCTTTATCATTTGGTTGGACTCCCTGCATTTCCCCATTTTTGGGCACAATACTTTTAAGTGCTGCCTCTAGTAATAATGCATTAAAAGGTTTTTTTCTATTGATTATTTATTGTTTTACACTGCTGATATTTTTTATATTTATTGGTCTTATTTTTGCATTTTTCACAGATAAATTTAAGCTTATAAGTAAAAAAAGTAAAATTATCAAAGTTATAAGCGGGATTTTATTGATGATAACTGGTGGATTAATATTTTTCAATCTATTTTGAGTAAATAATTTTTTATAAATAATTTTGTTCATCTGAATAGAATTTTATAAAAAAAAAGAGCTGGAATCAAATTGAATACCAGCTCTTTTCTACTGCAGCAGGCGAGAGTTGAACTCGCACAGGTTTGCACCCGCTAGCCCCTCAAGCTAGTGTGTCTGCCAGTTCCACCACTGCTGCATTTTTTAATGAAGTTGCACCGGTAGATAAATTAAAATAATCAAGAAAAATGTCAATAGTTTTTATTTGATTTTTATATTAATGATGTTTTAATTTAAACAAATGAAAATTATAAATAAAAGATTTCAAATTATCGAGAAAAAAAAAGATTTCGATTCTTTTTCATTATACCTTGCAAAAGATAATAAAGATAATCAGCTTTATTATCTTTTATTTCAGATTCAGAATAATCTAATTATAAATAATTTTAATTCATTTATAGAATATATAATTAATCAGAAAAAGAGTCTTAATCCAGCCATAATTAATCCTGTCGATTTTTATTATATCAATTTTATAGATGATGTTCTTATCGATTCTCCAACTTTCTTTCTTATATATCCATATGAAGATAGAATTTTACTAGATGAGTTTTTAGAAAAAAGTAAACAATTAAAAGAAGATATTTTCAAGAAAATAATGATAGTTGACAGCTGGATTAAATTTTCTGAAGAAGGAAAGTTTAAATTTAATAATTCTATAATTTTAGTAGATAAGAATCTAAGACCATATTTTATTCCAGTATTTCCATACAATAAAATTAATAATACTGCAATCTTATCAAATATAGAAAATCCAAAATTTATTGATTATAATTTTATATTTTCATATTTTAAAGACTCGAATTCTCTATTTAACTATATGTTCCATCTACCAGCTTATATTTTAAATGAAAAACTGAATATTATCAAAGATAGTTTCGATCAACCATCTTATGAAAAGCCTTTATTCTATAATTTTATCAATTTTTCATCATCTTTTATAAGTTATTGTGAAGATTATCTATCAATAATTTCTAAAAAAGGTTTTTTTAATTTTTTGACCTTCAATGCAAGTCCGGATAAAAACTCTATAATACTTGATGCTAATGATAAACTTATGGAAAAATATTATGATGAAGTTCAATTTTTACATTTAAAAGCGGATTTTTTATCTAAAGATATCTCAAGAATTAAACATGCTATTATGGAATTTTTCTACCTGATTTCAATGAAAAAATCAGTAATAGTTCAAATCAATAATTTTAATGTTGCGGATACTGAAAGTATTAAATTTTTAAATAGCCTTCACCAGATTAAAAATCTTCATTATCCTCTTATTTTTATTATATTTGATTTTAAAAACAAAAATTTACTTGATTATAAGATAAATACAATTTCTTTTTCTGAAGATATA
This sequence comes from Exilispira sp., assembly GCA_046291015.1. GTDB lineage: Bacteria > Spirochaetota > JAAYUW01 > JAAYUW01 > JAAYUW01 > Exilispira. The sequence goes on from JBKBTB010000080.1 coordinate 7,158, forward strand.
GAAATTCAAAATTATTTGAAAAATACAATCATAAATTCCTATAGTAAGCTTTTATATATTGATAAAGAGGATACCGAATTTTTAAAAAACTTAGAACTACCTTTTATTATTTCAATTTTATCTGCCAATCCGTCAAATATTTTTATTTTCAATGATTCAAAAATTACCTTAAAACGAGATTTTATTCAAAACTCAATTCAAAATGAAATTGATATAGTAATATCA
>JBKBTB010000081.1:0-7335 GCA_046291015.1 Exilispira sp.
AAAAATTAATATGAAATGGAAAATTCTTTTAATAATTCTAATATTAATTTTTTTTCTATTTATTCTTGGATCCATATTTTCTTTTTATCAATACGGAAAGGTTGTATATAAAATTATACCATCAGAATTAAAAGAAGTATTGACAATAAAATCTATTGTTGAAAAGCTTTTGAATCAGATTGATGAGGAATCTGATCAATATAAATATCTTTGTAAACTATATGAAGATGCGACAACTTCTTTTTCTAAAGGGGAGATAAATCAGAATGAATATATTGATAAATTGAATGAGATTCTTAAACAAAGTTTATCATCGAAAGCAGCTAAAAGTTATCAGGATAATAAAAAAAGCTTTGTTTCATCAAATGAAGATGTTAAAAATAAAGATAATCAAAAAGGTGAGTATAAAGAAAAAGGGGTAAAGTTATCAGGAAAAAAGCATCAAAACCAGATTGAGGAAGATGAAACGAAAAAAGATGAAATAAAAAAAGTAGATAGTAATATTAAAATTCTTACTCAGGATCAATATATAAAACAAAATTTTTTAGATTTTATTAAAAGTCAATTATCTAAAACAGAAAACAAAGTAAATCAAGGTCCTGCTGGTTATCAGGCTCAAAATTCAAAATATTTTCAAAATTCCTCAATTGATTTTTCAACTATATTACAATCTATTTACACAGGTTCTTCTGAATTTTCATACTCTCTAAGCAATCAACTTTCATCTACCGAAAAAATTGAAATTTTTAATTATATTTTAAAACAATTCAATATCAATAATTCGAACATGGTTTTTGATGAAGAGCTTTTTTATAAATTAATTTCTTTATATCTCGATCAAATGAAAAAGGTGCAAAATAAATAGATAAAAATGAATATTACGAAGATTAAAAGGTATTTATACAAATTTTCATTGTTATATTATTTACATATAATTTTTTTCATTTTACTGATAATTTCCTTCTTTATTTTTATATTAATTTTTAATTATTTTGAAACAAAATTATCAAGTTTTTATTTTATCATTTTAGAAGAATTGGCAAAATTTATAATTTTTCTTTTCTATCAAATTATTGTAATTTTAATTTCAAAAATTGATTTTGGAAAATTAGAAATAAAAAGAATAGAAAGTTTTATAGAAATGGATTATAAATTTCCTAACAATGAAAAACTTAATATAAGCTATTCTAACTTAGCAAAACTTAGAACTTTTATATTTTATTCTCCCTTATATTTTACCTTTATTTATTTTCCATTTTTTTTATCTCTTTCATTTCCTGTTTTTAAAATTTTAAACTTTTTTATTCAGTCAATAAGACTGGAAAACATTATCATTTTGAAAGAAAACTTATTAATATTGATCTGTTTAAATTTCATAACAAGTATAAATTCGGCTTTAATCTATCTATTTTTTGGTTCAAAAAAATCATTATTATATATTTTTTCTTTTATTATATCTTTTTTATATAGATTAATTCTATTTTATTTCTTTTCCATTCCTTCTTTTAATGCAATTTATCCAATACTATCTTTTTTAAATATATTGATTAACATAATTTTGTTGCTTTTGACCATAGATCAAAATATAAGGAGTAATGTTTATGTCGATTGAAAGTATTAAAGAATTAAAGGATATATATGATGGTTTTTTCAAACATATGAGTTCTAGACTTATAGGAATGACAGATATTATTAAAAAAGCTTTTATTACATTTATGTCAAAAGGACATCTTTTAATAGAAGGTCCTCCAGGGTTAGGTAAAACAACATTCGTAAAGCATTTTTCAAAATACTTTGATATTGATTTTTCAAGGGTTCAATTTACACCGGATTTAATGCCCCTGGATATAATAGGTTCAAATATAATCGAAGAAGATGAAGGGAAAAAATCATTTAAGTTTTATAAAGGACCAATTTTTGCAAATATTGTTCTTGCAGATGAAATCAATAGAGCAACTCCCAAAACTCAATCGGCCTGTCTTGAAGCAATGGAAGAAAAGAAAATAACATTTTTAGGAACAACCTATTCTTTACCTGATCCATTCATGTTAATAGCAACACAAAATTCTATAGAGCTTGAGGGAACCTATCCACTTCCTGAGGCTCAGATAGATAGATTTTTTATGAAATTATATATAGATTATCCCGATTTTAAGATTTTAAAGGAAATTGTTCAAAAAAATGAAATTATTCAAACAAATAAAGATATTGAATTTAATAACTCTTTTTCTTATAAAAAATTAGAAAAATTTTTTGAACTTGAAAATCAGGTAATAGTTTTAGAAGAGTTAAGACAATTAATATCATATATTGTAACTCAAACACATCCTGATAAATCGGAGTCAGAACTTGTAAAAAATTATGTTCTCTATGGAGCATCTCCACGAGCAGCTATAGCATTAATCAGAGGAGCAAAATGGAATGCTTTAATCGATGGAAGATTAAACCTTTCATTTGATGATATAGTTGATATAGCTTATGATGTCTTGAACCATAGAATAATAATGAATTTTGAAGGAGAATCTGCTTCAATAGATAAAAAAGGAATAATTGAAGATTTGATTTATAGAGCTAAGAGGCAATATTCATTATGATTTATCCGGATTCCGATGCAATTTATATCTCAAAAAGTTTTTCTAAAAGAAATGTAAAAAATAAGTTTCCCATTCATGTGAGAAGTGAAAATCCTGTTTATAAAAGACAGGGAAGTTCTTTTGATTTTAAGAATATTAGAGAATATCAGTTAACAGATGATTTAAAAAAAATAGATTGGAAACTCTATGGTAGAACTGAAAGATATTATATAAAGGATTTTTTTGAAGAGGAAATGCTACCAGTATATCTTGCAATTGATACTTCTGCTTCCATGAAATTGATTTCAGATAAAAACTTATTTTTAAGAACAATTTGTTCAATATCATATATGTTTCTTAAATTAAACTTTACCTTAAATATAATTACATTTAATTCCCGAATAAATTCAATATTATCTATGATAAAAGGTGAGAATAATTATTCAAAACTGGCATCCTTTGTTGAATCAATTAGTTTTCAAGGTAAAACAGATATAAGTTTTTCAATTAAAAATATTTATACTCAATACAAACCTAAAATTTTATTTATTTTTTCTGACTTTTTTGATGTTAACAACAAAATGGTTTATAGAAATCTATTAAAAAAATTGTTTATTATTCATTTTTTTATCCCTTATGAAAAAATATTTACTTCTTACACAGATTATGAAGTTTTAGATTATGAAGAAACAGAATCTTTGATAATTCCATTTGATGCCTCTACTTTTTATGAATTTAAGAAAAAACAAGAGGAATTTTTAAGTAATCTAAGTTTTAAATCATCAAATTCATTTTATTTTCAAATAAGTGATGAAATTGATAAAGCTAAATTAAAAGATATTTACTGGCAGATTCTGGAAAAAATTTATGAATAATTTCTTTTTAATATTGACAATATTATTTATACCAATATTTATTCTACTTTTTGTAAGGCAGATAAAAAGGAAAAAAATCTTTTATTCATTTATTTTTTTAAGAAGGTTCAGAAGTAAGTCATTTAAGCAAATATTGCTTAAAATATTGCAACTGTTTTATGATATAATTTTCGATATTTTAATTGCAATAGTTCTGACAATGATTTTTTCCAATATTCTTATATCTTTTAATTTTTCAAATAAAGTTGCAATTGTTTTAGATTCTTCATATTCCATGATGAAAGTGGATTCAGATGGAAATACACCTTTTGAAAAAGCTGTAATGTATTATTATACTCATAAAAATGAATATAAATCTTATGATTTATATGCAGCAGCATTTGACATTAATAGATCGAAGTCAAAAATAATAAATATTAACAAAATGAAAAAAATTATTAATCCTAAAATGTTTATAGATCAATTTTTAAAAGAATTCACTATTTTTGAATTTGATTTAAATCTTCTATCTGATAGGAAATTAACAGGATATAAAAAAATTATTTTTTTAACTGATTTCTTTCCATATAATATAAGTAAAAACAAAATTGACCTTCTTGAAGTCTTTGAATTCGGGAAGGTAGAAAAAGATTTTTTTTATCCAGTATCTATTATTTATCAACCTGCATCAGACAATATATACTGTTTTTTTATAAAATCAAAACAAAACTATCTTCCTGAAGTTAAAATATATGATAAGAACAAATTTTTTATAAATGCCGATGATAAAGTTAAATTAAGTTTTAATAATGAAAACTCAATAATTTTAGAAACAAAGGAAAAATCCTTATTTAAGGTATCTTTATTCAATCAATCATATTATATAGATTTAACTTCAATCTCTTTTATAATTGAATCATCTGGTGATTATTCAAATATTATCAAATCTGTTCTTTTATCTTCTTTTAATATTGAAAATGATTTAATGAAACTCGAACAAAGAGGGTTTAAAATTGAAAAGAGTTTTTTACCTATTTTATCAATATATCAAGGTGAATTAAATAAATCTTTTTTAAAAAAAATTGAAAAAGAAAAAAATATAAAAAAGTTAGTTTACAATTTGAATATTACTCAAAAGAATATCGATCTTATTATAGACTCCAAGTATTTAGCTGGATCATTACTTTCTACAAGCGAAAATGGCTTAAAAGAAATATATAATAATGTCAGAAAGCAAAAGTTAGAAATAATTAATTCTCCATTAAGCAAAAATATACCTGAAAAAAATATAGTCTTTTATCCGATATCAATATCTGACAAATTCCTGCTTAAACCTCAGACTATAATATATTTTTATATGTTTACAAAGTTATTTGAAGAATCATTGAAACCTTATGAATTATTGCCGGTATTAAATAATAAAAATATAACGATAAAAAATGCAAATATTATTGAAAAAAATAACACAAGTATTTTATACAAAGTTAAAGATAAGTTAATTTATAAAAATATAAGTATAGATGAAATATATCAGTATAAAAATTTCCAAAATTTCAATATTAAAAATAAAAATAACAGCAGAATTATCTATTTGTTAATACTTACAGTTTTATTTTTATCTAAATCAATAACCTTTATTATATTAAAAAGTAAATAAATTAATTTAAACTATTATTATTTATATTTTTAAGAATAATAAAATAAAAAATAAGAGAAAGTAATTGCAATATCAATATAGATAATATTATGACATAAGGATTTAATTTATATAAAAATCCAAAAAGTGTTCCTGCTATAAAAAAGGAAATGCCGTAAAATGTATTGAATATCCCATAACCTGTTCCCCTTTTTTTTATATGAGTCAAATCAGCAATACTTGATTTCATTATTGTTTCATGACAACCCATAACAACTCCCCATAACATTATACTTAATATAGCAGTCCATATCTTTCCTGAAAAAGACAAAAGAGGAATAATAACTGTAATTATGGGGATTATTATTAGTACTTTTAATCCAGCCTTTGAATTATTATATTTAGTTTTAATTTTATCATATATTTTACCAATTATTAAAGCGGTTATCCCATCAACTCCCATGGCTATAGCATAAAAAAATGGTATCTGTGCATCAGTTAAAATATTTTTTTCCTTAAAATAATAACCTAATATTGCAAAGGAGATAAATCCCATTGTTGTTAATACGGTAAAAGCCGAATATAACCAGAATGTTTTTGATAGTTTAGTATTGTTATTTTCATCTTCAATTTCCAGTTGTTCTGGATTTGGAACTTTAATTTTAGAAATAATTACTAAAATCATCAATATTGCAAAAGGGAAAAACATAAATAAAAAAGACCTTCTATAGCCAATTATTTCATTATTTAAATTTTTTGTTAAAAGTAGAATCAAGCTAAAGACTAAAGGGCCCAAAATTGCTCCCAGTTGATCAACTGCCTCATGAATTGCAAAACCCAAACCAGTACCAATATGTTTTGTTGCCGAAGATAAAAGGGTATCTTTAGCTGGTGAGCGGATAGCCTTGCCAATTCTTTCGAATACTATAAATACACTAATAATTTGCCATGAGGTTGATATAGCCATAAGAGGTACTGAAATCAGCAGAAAATATCCTAAAATTGTAAAAGTCCAGTAACCTTTTGATTTATCAGATAGATAACCTGAAACAAGTCGCAAAAAATAACCAAAAAACTCTGCAAGTCCAGTTATTAAGCCAACCAGTGCTATATCCATACCTATAGATTTAGTATATGGTCCATACACACTTCTTGCGCCTTCATAAATTATATCACCCAATAAACTTATTACACCAAATAGTATTATTAATAATATTGCTCTTTTTCTTGCTTCCTCATTATTGTTGTGTATTTTATTCATTTATCTCTCCGGATTTCTAAAATTATTGTTTATTTTAAGAAATTTTTACAAATTAATATAAGCATTTTATTTAATTTAAGTCAATATCTTTAAAAAATAGGAGTAAACTGTTTACATTATACAAAAATAAAGATAAAACAAAAAGTCAATCTCTTTAACAAATATTAGTAAACCCATAAAAATTAAAATAAGGAATTATCGATAATTAAATAATTTAATCAAGGATGATGCTACATTAAGGTATAAAATAATTCCAAGAATGTCTGCTAAAAAGGTTATAAGAGGACCACTTGCCACAGCTGGATCCATTCCAAATTTTTCGAATAAAAATGGAAGTATTATGCCAATAAGACTGCTTACGGTAATAATTGTAATCATAGATAATAAGACAATAAAACCTATTAATATATTTGATCTAATTGTACCTAAAACAAATACTGCAATACCCATTGTAATTCCAAGAAGCATTGAAACAGATAATTCTTTGAAAATTGCTTTAATAAAATCTTTAGATGATAATTCCCCCAAAGCCATACTACGAATGACAAGTGTTGCAGATTGAGCGCCCGCATTGCCACCACTATCAACAAGTAAGGGAAGAAAAAATACAAAAGCAACTACAGAGCTAATTAAATTTTCAAAATGTGCCAGACCAGCTTTAGAAAAAATATTTACAAAAACAAGAATTATAAGCCAGGAAATTCTTCTTTTCCATAGTTCTAAAGCAGGAGTACTTAGAAATTTTTTTTTCTAAAGGCAAAATAGCACTAACTTTATGGAAGTCTTCTGTGGCTTCTTCATCCACAACATCAATGATGTCATCATTGGTAACAATGCCTAAAAGTATTCCGTCAGAATCGATTACTGGCATGGAATATAGGTCATATTTTTTAAAAATTTTAGCTGCTTCTTCTTTATCTTGATTTGAATATAAGCATACAAAGTGTCCATCAAGTATTTCCAAAAGTGAAGTAGATGGATCAGAAAGTATTATTTTTCTAAGTGGCAAAT
>JBKBTB010000326.1:0-1626 GCA_046291015.1 Exilispira sp.
AAACTCATATCTATATACTTAATTTAAACACCATGATAATTCTTACAATTTATAAACATATAATATATACATTTTGATTAATTGTTTAATCCAATATAATAAGATCTCCATTAATTATTTTTTGAATTTTTGATTTTGATTTTATTATTAAAAAGCCCTCATCATCGACATCTATGACTTTACCACTAAAATTTGATTCAAGATTATTAATATCATTATGATTATCAAAATTATGATTATCAAAGTAAATGTTTTTAACTTCAACAGTTTTATTTAAAATATCGCAATAATAGATCCATTTCTTTTTTATGTTTTCTTTTGATATTTTATCATTAAAGAAATCTAAGAAATTTGAGGATAAAAATTTTATAAACTTTCTGGTAAAAAGATCAATGTTAATATCTTTTTCCAATTCACAAAACAGAGATGTTGCTTTTTTATTAATCTTTAGCAATTCTTCTTCGGTTACATTTATATTAATCCCGATACCACTGACAATCTTAAAATTATCTTTACCAGTATAAGTAGTTTCTGTAAGAATTCCTGCAAGTTTTTTGTCTTTAATATAAATATCATTTGGCCATTTTATTCTGCATTTTAGATTATATTCTTTTGCAAGAAATTCTATACAGGTTATTGAAAGAAGTCCGGTTAACAAGAAATGTTCATTTATAGAAATTTTATTTGAATTTTTTATTAGAATTGAAAGAGCAAGAGCTTTATCCTTAAATGTAATCCAGTTTCTATCGAATCTCCCTCTTCCTTTAGTCTGATTATAAGTATATATCAAAGTTTTATCAGAATATTCATTATTTATAAGTTCGCTGTTCGTTGATTCGATATTATTAAAAAATATAATTTTCTCGAAAAAAGTATTCATGGATATATTATTCATGGATATATATAGAACCTTCTTAATAAAAAATATACAAAAATATTTTAATTATACTTATTTTTTTTTCAACAGATTTGTTAATAAAATTAGAAAAAAAAAGAATAAAATTTATTTTATTAGGTTTTCACCATAGTAATAAATTGAAAGCAATTAATAAAATAATATTAAAAGATGGCATCACTTGAATAATTTCAAGTGATGCCCTTGTAAAATGTATTTATCAGTATAGTTATAATAAAGTCTTTTTTATTTAATTAATTTGGTTTAATTCTTAACTATTTTTTTTTATAAGTAAAATTCCAGATCTTATAACTGCAATAAGTAAAATAGCAATCATTATTGATGATGTAATTATTATCTCTTTATAAACTGGTGTTGATAAATTTCTTTTTATAATAATACCTATATATGCCCAAACAATTACAAGAGAATATGCAATTGCATTAAATTTAAATAACATTATTAATCCTAAAATTCCACCAATAATTATCATTATAATTGCCCAGATTGGCTGGGATATACCAAAACCATTCCACTTAAAATGCACCAGCAAAGCTGTTATATTAGCTATTGAAGCTACAGAAATCCATCCCAAATAAACCTGAACTGGTATAGTAAATGCCAGACTAAGTTTTTGGTTTTCCATAAATTTTCTTTGTGAAACAAACATAAAGATTAAAGTTACAAGGATTAATATCATAACAACAACGGAGAGCACTATTTTTTCATAA
>JBKBTB010000082.1:0-3912 GCA_046291015.1 Exilispira sp.
ATAAAACAATTGATCTGAATATTCTACTAAAATACCATCCCATTTGATTAATGGACTTTCATATTTAATAAATCCCAAGGGTTTGACTTTTAACCAATTTGAACAGGTGCGAAGTTTGGGGATTATCTTTAATTTATTTTTTGAGATTGTTTTAGTTTCAACTATTTGAATTATAGTTTCATGCCATAATAATATCATACTTACCCCTTTATAAATATATCAGAAATTCTGTATATATAAAGAACTTCCGATAAATTCTCTTAACAAAGAGGTGTTTGGAACATAATCTGCCGGTATTGGTACAAAATGAAGTATAAAATCCAATAAAATTGAAGCTTCAGTATAGTATTCACTTTCAAGTGGAACAGATTTTAAAAGAGGCTCTGCAAATGTCCTGAGAATTGCCTGTTCATATATAAGAGCGGAATCGAAAAACATATCTGCATTATTTTGATATGGAAATATATTTTTTTCTTCTCCCTTAACAACCGACTGCCATCTAGCCAATGTACTTAAAGCAGAAACACCTCTATATCTGAAATCTCTTACCATTCTTCTTATAAGTCTTGCCCTGGTTGTTGGTATTCGAATCTCTGGACTGATATTTAATTGGGTTAATGGTGAAATATAAATTTTAAAAAGATATTTTTTATCTATCTTATAGGTTAATTTTGGGTTTAATCCATGAATACCTTCAATTATTAAAATTTCATTTTCTTTAGGTTTGTGGATAATTCCATTCTTTTTCCTGCTACCACTAACAAAATCAAATAAAGGTAATTCAACCTCTTTTCTGGATAAAATATCATTCATATTTTGATTAAAATAATCAATATCCAGAGCTTCAATACATTCAAAGTCATAATCACCTTTTTCATCTTTTGGAGTTTTCTCTCTATCGACAAAATAATCATCTAAACTAATTGCAAAAGCAGGTATTCCTAAGGATCTAAGAGCGACCATTAATTTTTTTGAAAAGGTTGTTTTGCCTGAAGATGAAGGACCGGCTATTGTAACTATTTTAACATCAGGGCGATTAACTATCTCCTTGGCAATTTCAGTAATTTTAGCCATTTGAAGTGTTTCTGCTATAAGTATAATATCTATGGCTTCTCTTCTTACTATCGCTTCATTCAATTTACCAACAGTGTCTATACCTATTGAACTAAGCATCTTTTTATGCTCTTTATATATTGAAAAAAGCTTACTTTTTTCATCAAAATCTCTAAACTGAGGAAATTGAAAATATGGTGGAAAATGTAAAATAATTCCATCATTATAATGTAAAAGCTTAAAGGGTTTTAATACTCCGGTATATTGAGCAATTGGAGTTATGGAAATAGTAGTATAACCATCTAAAGAGACGACAATAAAAGAGTTAGACGATGAATAAATAAGTAAATTTGATATATCTTCATCATTTTTAAAATAATTTATAGCCTCATCCTTATCCCAGAATTCAACATCTATGAAAAGATTATTATTAACATATTCAGTCATTTTATTCCTGATATTTTCAACCATTTCATTTGTTATTGTGCCCTGTTCAAGATAAAAATAAAATGAATCACCTATGGAGTGCGAAATAATAAGTTTTTTATCAGGGTATAGCTTATGAAAAGCAGTGAATAATAGGAAGCTAAGCGAGTTCATAAAAATTTGATGGCCCTGTTTATCTTTAGGTGTTAAAAAATTTATCCTGCAGGATGATTTGATGGAATAATTAAATGAAACTACTTTTGAATTTAATAGTGCAGCGACATACTGATTATCGACTATCTCTTTTTGTTCGATTAAATCTCTAATCTTTGTGCCTCTTAAAACAGTAATCATTTTTGAATTAATAGTAATATCAATTGATTTCATCTTGTTCCTCATTTTTTTATTATTAATTATTTCTATGTATAAATATTTAATACAATTTAACAATTTTACAATATTTATTGAACAAAACAAAAGCTTTATATAATATATTTTTTATATACAATATTTTTATAAATAATTTAAATTTCAATCATATTAATAAAAATATATTCTAAAGTTTTTATTTATTGCAATATTAAAAGCAAATAATAATTATTAAATTTTTTGAATGTAGTATAGTTTTTATTTATTTTTTTTTTAATATTAAAAGAGCTTTACTTTTTAATTTTTATAGTTATTTATTTTTATGTAAGCGTAGGGGTGTTGGGAGTGTGCCCAACTGAGAAATACCCTCAGAACCTGATCGGGGTAATACCCGCGTAGGAAACGCGCACACTTTACACCTCCTTGCGAAATAAGAGGAGGTTTTATGGATTCATCAAAAAAAATCACTTTATTTGAACTTGTTTTGATAGCTGTTCTTAGTGTTGTTATTGGAGTAGCCTTCTGGGGATGGACTTATGTCTACGAACAGTTTAAACCATTCTTGAAACCATTTGGTTTCAAATATCTTTTGGCTGGATTCTGGCTTTTGTCTGGAGTACTTCTACCATATATTATAAGAAAACCTTATGTTGCAGTCATATCTGAAACCATTAGTGGACTTGTGGAAGGCTTTATAACAAGATGGGGAGTACTCGCCGGGCTTTGGGGTTTTGTTCAGGGCATCGGGTGTGAGATAGTCTTTTTTATATTTCGCTATAAAAGATGGAAACCTGGACATCTTATTTTAGCTTCTATTGTCTCTGCAATTTTAAGCTTTTTACTCGATTTTTTTTATGAACCATATTATAATCTTTCGCTTAAGTACAATTTATTTCAATTACTATCATTTATAATCTCATCTATTTTATTTACAGGTTTTCTTTCTTATTTTCTCGGGAATGCGCTGGCAAAAGCAGGTATATTAAGCCAATTTGCAATAGTTAAAGAAAATCAAAAAAGAAGCTAAATTGGAAAAAAATTTAAATCCCTTACTTTTGATAAAAGATTTTGAAGTCGAATACCTGTCCCCTTATAAAAAATTAAAATATGAAGTGGATTTCTCAATTTATGAAAAAGAGGTAATCTTATTCACCGGGATTTCTGGAGCAGGGAAATCCACTTTATTTCTTCTATTAAAAGGGATTCTTTCAAAAATTTATTCATGTAAGATGTCTGGAAATATACTATATTATGAAAATAGTTTAAATTGTAAAAATATAATAGAATATAAAAATATAATAGAAAATTATCCAGAAATTCTCGATAAGAAAATTGGTTATTTAGGTCAAAATCCATATATTCAAATAGTCAACCCGAAAGTTATAGATGAACTTGTTTTTGGTATGGAAAATTATAAATTTACAAAAGATCAAATGAATATAAATGCAACAAAATATGCAAACCTTTTTTGTTTAAATGAAAAACTATGTAATAAAACTAGTAATCTTTCTGGAGGATTTGCTCAAAGATTAAATCTCGCTTCAATAATCTCCTTTTTACCTGATATCATTTTACTGGATGAACCTGTTTCTTTTTTAGATGAAAATGCTTCCAGATCTTTTTATAAATTGCTTAAAAGACTTAAGGGCGAAAAAACTGTTATAATTATAGAACATTTTTTCGAGCAAATCCTGGATATTGTTGACAGAGTTTTAATATTTACAAATTCAGATGGAATTACAAATACAGAATTATTTAATAGATTAAAAGGTAAAGAATATAAAATAGCAAAGGTATCACATAAAAATGAAATCTCTTTTTCAGACAATAGATCAAATGCGAATAATTTAAACATAAAGATTAAATTAAAAAATGAAAGTCAGTTTAAAAATATATTTGAAAAATATTTAAATATTAAAATAAAAAATAGATTGAAAAGTGATATTTCATTAAAGGTAAATGAGGTATATTACAGATACAATAAATTTTCTTCATATATATTTGAAAATTTAAATTTTCATTTTTATCAAGGTTATATAATTGGTATAGTTGGTGAAAATGGCT
>JBKBTB010000082.1:3922-7089 GCA_046291015.1 Exilispira sp.
GCTCTGGTAAAACTACACTATTAAAACTCATATCTAAAATAATAAAACCGGAAAAAGGACAGATAATTATATATGATAATAACAAGAAAATAAATAAAATTCATCAATATATCTCAATTCAGTTTCAAAATCCAGAATCAAGTTTTTTCTTTCCTCTTGTTAAAGATGAAATATCTCATCAATTGAAGAATTCTAAATTTTTAAACAATTACTTAATAGATTTACTAAACTCAGATTTTTTCCCTTTCAATCAGCATTTTAAAAGATCATGTTTTACACTTTCAGAAGGTGAAAAAAGAAGACTTGGTTTTATAATTCAACTTTTGATGAATAAACCGATCATGCTTTATGATGAACCAACTTATGCACAGGATTTAGAAAGAGTTAAAAGGATGAAAGATATAATAAAATATCAAAAAGAAAAAAATAAACTGCAGATTATAGTTTCTCATGATTTTAGCTTTTTAAGCAGTATATCGGACAAAATTTATAAAATTAAAGATAAAAGACTTATTGAAATTAAATAATTTATATGGAAAAGAAAATTAATTCTTTAAATTTTCTAATAATTTATCTATTTACAATAATTCCCATATTTTTGAAGCCCAAATTATACTTTAATCTTATTTATTCAATTATCCCGATACTTATTTATCTTTATTATAAATTAAGCATAAAAAATCTTATTAAATCTTTTATTGTTTCAATAATACCATCCTTATCTTATTTAATTATGATTCTTTTATTTGCAGAAGAAAATTTGAAAAAAGGTGTATATCAAACTATTTTATTCAATTTATTTGGTTCTAACCTATCATTAAAAATATATAAACAACAAATTGATTATGCTATTTCAGCAAGTTTAAGAATATTTTTGCTGTCATTTATATCTTTTACAACAACCTTTATGCTCGATGTCTGGCAGATATTTAAGATTTTTATGGAGAAAAAAGTCATAAGTTTTAGTTTTGGTTATGCTTTTTCGATAGCATTAAATTCTATATCATCCATATTAGATGAGTTTAATAGAGTAAACTTTCTAATGAAAACTAGAAAGATAAGACCATTTTATAAGGGATTTTTGCCAATTTTAATATATGGCATTCGATATTCAGAACTTGCTACAATTTCTTTGTTTTCAAGAGGTTTTTCTGAAGAAAGAACAGTCTTTAACAGTGAAAAAATAAAAAAGAATGAGATTTGTGCTTTTACTATGATAGGCTTAATAGTTATGATTATGCTTTTTATTAGAAACTAAGTATAAAAAAATCTTACAGTTACTTTTTAATTATTTATTTTATATTATTCATTTTTGTCATTTGTTTATTTTATATTTTTTATTTTATATCATTTGTTTATTTTATATTATTTGTTATTTTTAAGTTTTGAAATATTAAAACCAAGTTCCTTGAGTATATAGTTATTTTTAGTCCAATTTTTAACAACTTTTACATAAAGATTGCATTTTACCTTTTTGCCAAATATAAACTTTAAATCTTTTTCAGTCATTAATCTTATTTTTTTGATGACTTCTGCATTTTTACCTATAATAATTGGCTTTTGTGATTCTTTTTCACAGCAGACATTTGCTTCGATTTCAATCAAATCATTTTTTTCATTAAATTGAAGAACTTCAACATATGTTGAGTATGGTAGCTCCTCAAAAAGCAATAAAAAAATCTTTTCCTGTATTATTTCAACAACCTGTTCCCTTTCATACATCGTTGAAATAATATCTTCTGGATAATAAAAAGAAGAATATGGTATATAAGGATAAATTTGTTGAAGAATTTGATCTCTATTTAGATTTATTGCGGAAATTTCTATGAATTGATCGAAAAGATTTTTTTTTGTTAAAAATTGAAATTTATTCTCATTTTTACCTTTATCTATTTTGTTCAAAAGCCCAACAATTTTTTTATTAGTTTTTGTTTTTATATCTTCAATTCTTGAAATTAAAGGCAATTCATCTTCATCAAGGTCTTTACTGATATCTGTTATAAGTAAAATTAGATCTATTTCTTTTATAGATTCAAAAATTTGCTCATTCATCAGTTTATTTATTATTTTTGAACTTGAATGAAAACCAGGAGTATCAATAAAAATTAATTGCAAATTTAATTCTCTATCAGTAAGAATTCCAGTTATTCTTCTTCTTGTTGTTTGAGGTTTATCGCTGACACCAGCAATCTTTTCTTTTAAAATACTATTTAAAAAAGTAGATTTACCGGCATTTGGAACTCCGCATATAAGTAAAAATCCACTTTTAGATTTTGATTCCTTCATTGTATAAATACAATATTACCAAAAACGGCATTTGCTTCTATATAAACAGGATTATTAGATTCAGATGAACTATAATTTATATCACCAAATCCAAGGCTTTGTTTATTGGGTAATGTAATGCTGCCAAAAACAGCGCTACCCATAATTTTTACCGGTATATCTGCTGGGAGTTTAACTACAGCCGAACCAAAGACGGCAGAAATTTCAATATGTTTACCCAAATCTTCAGCTTTAATCGAAGTTAAGTCTATTTCACCCTTTGAAAATATTATATTATACTCACTTTCAATTTTTTCAGGTTTAATATTAATATCTGAAAAAACAGCTGTTTTACCATCATTGTATGATTGAGCTTGCCAGCCTCTAAACCCAAGAATAATGTAAATACCTATATAAATAAGTATAAGACCAATAAGGATCTTAAAAACAGGTATATTGAGTTTAAATAAATAATTAATTATCAATAAAACTCCTGCAGCAACAAGCACAACACCCCAAAAAATCGCGTTAAATAATGAATGCCCCCTAATCATCATATATCCTCCAATTAATGTTTTTTTGTAAAATATCCCATTTACAAAATTCATTTTTCAAAATGTTTATCCACTAATTTTACCGTTATGGCAAAGAAAGACACTCTAACTTACAAATTTATGGTTCAAAATTACATCTAAATAAAAGCAACAGCAACTTTTTTCAACCACATTGCTTAAAAAATGTAGCTTTAGATATATAATTCAATCCATATTAATTTCAAACTTTTAACTATACCAGTATTGAAATTAAATTACCTGAATTCTTCCTTTTCCCTAAAACTATGAAGATTAAAGCTATAAATCTTTATTTCCATTACTTATTATCTTCACGCCTAATAGTTTAGA
>JBKBTB010000327.1:0-1606 GCA_046291015.1 Exilispira sp.
AGGGTAAAATTGTTGAAGATATATCTTCTATAAATATAGAAAAATCAAATTATATTAAGAATTTATTTAAGGACCAAATAGCAGCTTATACAAAATTATTATCTACTGATGAAAAACAAGATAAAGCTAAATAATAAGGTGATAAAAAGATGAAAAATAAAGAAAAAAGCAATTTTAACAAGATTTTTTTATATTTTTATAAAGATGAATTATTATATTATATAATATATTTGATATTAAGTATTATTTTTTTCTTTATAATGCTTTCTATGTATAAATTTTCTAAATTATTTTTTTCCCAAAATAAAATAGAAATCAAATATGTTTTTTCTTATATATTTCTTCTTATTATATATTTTATTGTTTCCCACATACTATATATAATTGATGCGAAAAAATTGCTGTTTAAACCTCTTGGTAATATGATGAATAAAACATTACAAAAAATTTTGCAAAAAAAGTATGAGTATTTTTGTAAAGGTGATAAAGATAGCTATTTTTATTATATTTTTGATCTACCACAGATGATAATAAATTTTATACCATCATTTTTTTATATAATTTCTTTTGGTAGTAGAGTTATCTTTTCTTTTGTTTATGTATTTTTAATTTTTCCTTTTCCCCTTTTACTTTCTTTTATATTTTTTCTTTTTTTCCAATATTTTCTTCAATTAAGACAAAAGAAAGAGATAGAATATTGGAAAATATCAAATGAAAAATCAAAAAACTTAACAAATTTAATAATCCAATATTTGCGTGCTATTTGGACGGTAAAAGTTTATTCATTACAAAAATTCTGCTATGATAAAATAAAATCTATCGAAGAAGAATATTCCAAAAGCCTTACATTATTTCATTTTTTAAATAAGCTTTATTTTATATTGGTCAATATTTATAGCTATTTTTTTCAAATAATCTTTATTCTATTTATAGTAATTTTTAATCATGAAATAAATATTGGAAGGATTATTATCTCTTTATTTTTTTATGAAACATTTACTAATTGTTTTTCAATTCTACTTTTAAATTTAAAAGAAATTAAACAAAATAGTAGAAATGCCCAAGATTTAATTAATATAATTGAAGATGATGATAATGAAAAAGAAAAACTAAAGTTACTTGATGCTTCTCTAAATAATAATGATCTAATTATTTCACTTAAAAATTATTCTTTTGTATACAAACGCGAAAATCAAGAAATTTCTCTATTTGACAATATCAGTTTAGAAATAAATAAAAAAGATAAAATAGTAATATTTGCAAATTCTTTCCATGGTACCTTTGATGGAGTTTTAGGAAGAAATTTAGATAATAAAACAGATCCTGTCTCGATTGGAACAACAAATAATATGGTGTCTGATCTCTATATTCTGGAATATGGCACTGATGAATCTATTGAATTTATAAAAAAACATGCAGATGAGTTAGCGGCAGTTATGGCAGAACCTGTACAGACGAGGAATCCATCTCTGCAACCAGTAACCTTTTTGAAAGAAATCGAAAAAATCGCAAATGAAAAAGGTTTTCTACTTATTTTTGATGAAACGGTAACAGGTTTTCGAGCTCATTCTGGAGGGATACAAAAACTTTTTAATATAAATGCAGA
>JBKBTB010000083.1:0-6957 GCA_046291015.1 Exilispira sp.
TTTTTAATTAATATAAATTATTTTAGGGAAAAATTTAATTAAAAAAAAAGGAGAAAAGATGGAAAAAGTCAAATATGCCGTTATTGGTGGTTCTGGACTTTTAAATCTTGAAAATTTAGTTGTAGAAAAGGTTATCGAAGTATCGACCCCATATGGCTTAATGTCGGATAAGGTGACTATTGGTTATTTTAAAGGTACAAAACATAAAATTGCATTTTTGCCCCGTCATGGAAGAAATCATACAATTATGCCTTCAAATATACCTCAAAAAGCAAATGTTTGGGGTTTAAAATACCTGGGAGTTCAGAGAGTCTTTGCTGTCTCTGCTGTTGGATCACTAAAGGAAAATATTAAGCCTGGAGATTTAGTTATTCCTTCCCAGATTTTTGATAGAACTAAAAATAGAGATTCTACATTTTTTGAAGATGGTCTTGTTGGCCATATACCATTTGGTCAACCATTTTGCCCTGTAATATCAAAATATCTTTATCAAACAGTTTTAAATCTTGGTTATCCAGTACACAATGATGAAACCTATGTTTGTATGGAAGGTCCAGCATTTTCTACTAAAGCAGAATCTGAGTTTTACAGGTTGATTAAGGCTGGAGTTATTGGTATGACTGCATTACCAGAAGCAAAACTATTTAGAGAAGCAGAAATCTGCTATACCCTTTTATCTACTGTCACAGATTATGATTGCTGGAAAGAAGGAGAAGAATCTGTTAATGTAAAAATGGTTTTAGATACGATGAAAAGATGTAATGAAATGGTTCATAATGTTTTATATAAATTATTTGAAGCTTTACCTGAACAGATAGATGAACAATGCCAGTGCCAGTATTCTCTTATGTATGCTATAACAACTAAAAAAGAGGGTATTTCCTCTGATGTTTTAAGAAAACTAGATTTATTTTTAGGAAAATACTTAAATATTGATAATAAAGAGGAATAAAAGATATGTGTTTCTTTTTTATTGTACCTTTTATAATTCAGCCAATTTTCTATCAGGATTTTACTACTAATAATAGTATCATTTATTCTAATTTTTTATATATTAATATAAATGAATCTCAATATTTTTATATTGATTTTAATTTAAATGAGAAGGGTAAAGAATCTTTATTTTCTCGAGCTGAAAATCTTTTTTTTCTTTTACTACCTTTACTATATTTCTATTTATCAAATATTGTAAAATTATCTCAAATATTAAATTATGGATACCCCTCTTCACAATTTAACATTATTGAGAATAGATATATCTGGTTTTCAATCATTGCAATTACATTTAATATTATAATTCATGATTACTTTTAATTTTCAGTTTATTAAAAATATTTACATAAAAGTTTTCGCATCTTATGAGGTAAAAAATGAAAAAAGAGTTATTGATAAGACTTATTATTGTAATAACAATAATATTATTGACAGTATTTATTGACCAGATTACAAAGTTTTTAATTTCAAAAAATATGGAACTTTATTCTTTTAAGTCTGTTATACCCGGTATTTTAAACTTTAGGTATATAACAAATTATGGTTTTTTACTAGGAATAGGTTCTAATTTAAATGATGGTAGAACACTCAATGGTGTAGTTATTATAACTATAGTTGCTCTAATGGTTCTGCTTGGATATTTTTTCTATATTTTTTTTCAAAACTCAACATCTAAATTTTTGCTGATAACTTTTTCAATATTAATTGGTGGAGCATGGGGAAATTTTTTAGATAGATTAATTAAAGGAAAGGTAATTGATTTTTTAGAATTTGTACTGCCATTTAAGAGAATTGGTAGATATTATATTGGTTCAACACCAATATTTAATATGGCTGATTTTTTTGTCTCTGCAGGTATTATATTGCTCTTAATCTATTATTTTATTATAGAACCAAAAGAGCATAATAAAAAGAAAGATGAAGATATAAAAGAAAATACTATATCAGAAGAAGGTGAAATATCTGAAGATAATCAATTATCAGAAGAAGAAAATAAAGATGATGAAGACAAAATAATTGAAAATTAATAAAATAATATAAATTCTATATATTATTTATATAGTATACATATAAAAGTCAGAAAAATGATAGATAAAATAGCTGAAAAAGATGATGAAATTGAATTTTTTCAGATTACAATTCCAGATCAAATCAGTTCTATTAGAGTGGATAAATTTTTATCGGAATATAGCGGTTATTCAAGAAGCAGAATATCCAATTATACTTACAAGCTATATATAAACAACAAGGAAGAAAAACTTTCAAAGATAATAAAACCAAATGATATAGTTCAGATATATCTAAAACTTCCCGAAGATTATACTCAAATTGTACCTCAAAAATATGATCTTGATATTATTTATGAAGATAAATTTGTTTTGCTAATAAAAAAACCATTTAACATTCCTACTCATCCTTCCTTTGGACATCCTTCAAACACAGTACTAAATTATATAAAATATTATCTTCTTGCTAATAATGAAGATGCTTTACCAGATTGTGGAATGGTTCATCGTCTTGATAAGGATACAGAAGGTTTACTGATTTTTGCAAAAACAATAGAAAGTCAAGCATTTTTAAAAAATCTTTTTGCACAGAGAATTATAGTAAAAAATTACTTTGCACTGGTTAATAAGATTATTGAGCCAGAAAAATTTGAATTTAAAGACAAATTGAGAAGAGATCCATATAATAGATTGAAATATAAGGTTTCATTGAGTGGAAAAGAAGCTATCTTATCATATAATAGAATAGGTAAATCTAATGATTATAGTGCTGTAGATATTACACTTAGAACAGGACGTACTCATCAAATTCGAGTTCAATTTTCGCATAGAGGACATTTTGTAGTTGGAGACTTAATTTACGGGAAAAAACAGGATAAATTATATAATCAATATGGCATGCTTTTGTTATCGAAAAAAATCGGATTTATTCATCCTCAAACCAATAAATATTTAGAATTTGAGATAGATTTGCCAGAAAGATTTAAAAAATTTATTAATGATTACAAAATAATAATATAAGGTTATAAGGTTATGAAAACTAATATAGGTTTTACCGGAATTACTGGAATGCTTGGTAAAAATTTTTTAGATTATTATTTTGACAACCCGGATTTGACTGAAAAATACAATATCAAAGGGATTTCAAGGGGAAATGTTGATGTTTTAAAAAATAACTATAAAGACAAATTTGATAGAATTAAATTTTCAAACATAGATTATTCAAATAAAGAAAGCATTAAATCTGCTATTAGCGATTTAGATATATTAATTCATGCAGCCGGAGTTACAAAGGCGAAGAATTTTTCTCAATATGAAACTGGAAATGTTGAAGTTACAAAGAATTTACTTGAGGAAGCTTTGCTTTTGCCTTCATTGAAATACTTTGTTTATATATCCACTCAAGCAGTTTTAGGACCATCAGAAAAACCATTAAAAGAAAATAGTTACTTGAACCCAATTTCAAATTATGGAAAAAGTAAAGCCATTGCTGAAGAATTAATAAAGAAGAAAGCCAAAAAATGGGTTATAATTCGACTTCCGACAATATTTGGTAAATATGAATATGATTCATTAAAATTGTTTCAAATAGCTTCAAAAAGGATAGTTTTAAATACTTCATGGAATGATTTTACATTATCTTATATACTTGCAAAAGATGCAGTTGAATTACTATTTAAATTAATAGATCTTCTTTGTGATAATAAAATAGAAAATGAAATATTGCACTTTTGTTATGATCAGCCTATTGAAATAAAAGAATTTATGAAAAGCATTATAAGTCTGGATAATAAAAATCCATTGATAAACTTGAATATTCCAAAATTTGTTTTTAAAATAGCATCTGTAATTACTTTTTTTAATTCTCTATTAAAAGAAAAAGTACAGATAATAAATAGTGATAAGATAAAAGAGTTTATAAATACTAAATGGTTGATTTCAAATGAATATACTAAAAAATTATTGAATATAGATAAAATAGAAAAAAGAGCAAAAATAGAAGATATTTACAATTGGTATAAAGAACAGAGGTTAATATAAAAATGGAAAGAAAAACATTTGTCTTTTATCCAATTGATTTAGTTTATATAATTTTAAATTTTTTGTTTGCAATATTTAGTTTTTTAAATGCTGGCAAATTATATATTAAATCTGGAAATCTGGTTTTTGACAGAGAAATATTGATGGGATTTTTCTTTTTAATCGCTAATTTTTTAATACTTTTATGGATTAAAATTTCAAATCCATCGAAAAACAAATTGGTTCAATTTTTCCGCTTGTTTTATGGTCAAGTATTTTATGCAATATATTTTCCTGAATGTATTACATTGTCGCAGCTTTTTTATAATAATAATTCCTTTGATTCAATATTTGCATATCTTGATTTTTTAATATTTCATTATCAGCCTGCTGTTGAATTTAGTAAACCTTTTATTAATAATAGATATATAAATGAATTGTTTTTCTTTTCATACTTCTTCTATTACCTATTAATGACTGCTGGCTGGTGGATATTGTTTGCAAGAAAAAAACATAAACTTGCTCATTATTGTTATTTTGTGTTAACTTTAAGTTTTGGATTTTTATACATATGGTATACTTTTTTTCCTGTTAAGGGACCTAAGTTTTTTATTGAATCACTTTATAATGTTTGGTATTCTAATTTTCAGGGTTTTTATTTTACTGAATTAATGAAGAGAATATTTAATTCTACAAATTTAGGTGGGGCGGCATTTCCATCATCTCATGTAGCAATATCTCTTATAGCATTATTTTTAAATAGAAATTACAATAGAAATCTCATGCCAGTTATACTGCCTTTAACATTTACATTAATGTTGTCAACAGTTTATCTATATGCACATTATTTTGTTGATGTTGTGGGTGGAATTTTTGCAGCAGTTATTTTATATACCTATGTGCCACTCTTACATAATTTTTTTATTAATGCAGCCAGAAAACTCAGCCAGATATTTAAAATTAAATATAACTTTAAAGAAATTTCATCTCTTGATGAAGATTTAATTGTTTTATAAATAATTTTTATAATCTTCTAAACTAAAATAAATCAATCTATTTATCAAAATTATCAATAATACTGAAATTATTATTAATATAATTAATTTATATATAAAAAATATTGACTTTAAAATTAAAATAATTTATATTTAAATTGAATTGAGAAATATTATTTAATAAATAATGGGTGTTATATGAAGAAAATGATTGGAAGGTGTCCGGTTTGCAGAGAATCGATGATAGTTACATCATTATTGTGTAAAAAATGCAATTTGACTATATCCGGTGAGTTTGAGTTAGATGATTTTTTTAAATTAACATCAGATCAACTTCTTTTCGTGAAAACATTTATTAGAAATAGAGGAAATATTAAAGAAGTAGAAAAGGAATTGGGTATTTCTTACCCAACCGTCAGGAATAAACTTGATGAAATAATTGAAGCCTTAGGATATAAGGTTGAAGGGAAAGATTATTTTCAAAACAGAAGAAAAGAAATTCTTGCAAGGCTCGAAAAAGGCGAAATTACTTCAGAGCAGGCTATAGCATTATTAAAAGAAATCGAATATTAAGGAGCAATTTTTATGGAATTAAAAAAGATAAATTCTGAAAATATTGATTCATTTGTCATTCAACTTTACTCTGCAAATGTTGAGATTGAACAGAATGATTCAAATAATATTATCATTGAAACAGATGCAACTTATGATCAGGACTAAGAAATTATCAATAAAACAGGATCTATAGAAATTTTTGAGAAAAAGAGAAGTTTTTTAAACTTTAGTTTTTTCAATAGTTCGAAATCATTTAAAATATCAATTCCCGAAACTATATCATTATATATTTCAATAGCTTCAGGGGATTTAAAGTTATATAAAAAAGAAAATAGTCAAAATTCTAATAATCAAATTTTTACCAAAAGAGTTGATATAAAATTAACTTCAGGTGATTTTTATGCAAAAAATATTGCTACATCTATATTTTTATTTTCATCCACTTCATCTGATCTTACAATGACAGATGCAAAAATCGGTAAGGCTAAAATAAAAGGTATTTCGTCGGATTTATCCTTGAAAGATTGCTCTGTTGATGAAATTGAATCAAAAACAATTTCAAAAGATATAAACTATAAACTTTTAAGCTTTAATAAAATATATGTAGATTCTACCTCTGGAGATATTAGCATAGTATGTCCCAAAACAAAGATAAATTGTCAGTTTAATACAATGTCCAAAGATATATCTATAGATGGCATTGAAATAGATAAAACTGCAAATTTGCCAATTATGATATTAAAAACAATTTCTGGAGATATTTCTGTTAAAGGAGAATATGAGAAAATAGAAAAATCTTTTATTTCCGAAATTAAAGAACCTATTGTTTCGACATTTGAAGAGTCATATAAAAAAGATGAAAAAGAAAAAATAATTCAGATCATGCTTGATGGAAAAATTTCTGAAAAAGAATCAATAGAACTCTTAAAAGGTTTTGGTTTTACAGATCTTGAAATTGACACAATTTTTGAAGAGTATCTTTTTAGAAAAGCAAATATGAATGAAAAGTAAAAACTTAAAATAAAAAAGTAAATAAATTAAATATGAAAATGATTAAAAGATAATATGAATGATTCAATATTTTTTGAATTAGAAGAAGAAAAATTGAAAATAGTAAAAATTGTTGAAGAAAAAAAGATAATTATTTTAAAAGATGCTGCTACATTATTAAATGTATTGGAAGAATCTATTTTTAAAGATAAAATATTTAAAAATAAAAAAGAAAATGAAAAGCATAAAAATGATAAAGATGAAGAATTAATGTAATAAATAGAAAAAAGGGGGGCTTCCTGAGTATAAAAATATTTTATTTATCAGGCTAGCCCCTTTTTAGCCTCATTCTTTAAATATATAATTGATATGTATATAAATAATTGTTTTATAATTAA
>JBKBTB010000084.1:0-6946 GCA_046291015.1 Exilispira sp.
GCACCAGAGCTATATGGAACAGAATCATAATGCGTTACTATTAATATTTTACTGCTATTTTTACCCGGGATTTCTACATAGATATTTTCGACCATTGCAAATACCATCTGATTTGCAAAATTGTTTGAAATACTTATTTGCTGTCCCTTTTGAACATTAGCTTTATAGCCAAAGCTTTCTATGACTGAAATAATATAATTTTTAATATTCTCTTTTTCCAGACTTCCGTAATAATGAGGTTTATCGGCAATAACCTTAAGATAATTTAAGCTTGATTTTAAAAGATCTCTGGTATCTAAATCATTACTGAATTTGGGTATTAATTGAATTGATGATAATAATACAATAAAAAGAAATATTATAGATCCCAGCAACCAGTAAGGATTTATAGATTTTTTCATAATATCCTCTATTTCCAGTACTTTCTAATTCTATTTGCTAAAGATTTCCTGTATTTTTCAAAATCATCTATTGGATTTAATGCTATATTCTCTTCACAAGCTGCCTTTGCAACCGCTACAGCCTCAAATTCAATAACTCTCGGATCAAATGGTTTTGGAACAATATATTCCGGACCGAACTCAAAATGCTTACCATTATAAGCCTTTTCAACAATTTTTGGAACTGGCAATTTTGCAAGCTCTGCCAGGGCATAAGAAGCAGCCAATTTCATCTTTTCAGAAATTCTTGTTGCTCTTACATCCAGTGCACCTCTAAATATAAAAGGGAAACCTAAAACATTATTTATTTGATTTGGATAATCAGATCGGCCAGTTGCCATTATAACATCTTTTCGTGCTTCTTTTGCATCTTCATAAGTAATTTCTGGATCTGGATTAGCCATAGCAAAGACTATTGGATTTTTATTCATACTTTTGAGCATATTTTTTGTAACACAACCTTTTACAGAGACTCCAACAAACACATCTGCTCCTTTAATGGCATCTTCCAGAGTTCTACAGGTTGTTTCAATTGCAAATTCTTCTTTTTCCGGTGTAATTCCTTCTTTTCTTCCTTTATATATAACACCTTTACTATCGCACATAATAATTTGTTCTTTTTTAAGTCCAAGTTTAATGAAATGTTTTGCACATGCTATACCAGCAGCACCAGCACCATTGAAAACTACCTTTATATCCTTTATATTTTTACCACTAATAATAAGAGCATTTAATAACCCGGCGCCAGAAATAATTGCTGTGCCATGCTGGTCATCATGAAAAATTGGAATTGAACATTTTTCAATCAATTTTTGTTCTATTTGAAAACATTCAGGCGCCTTTATATCTTCTAAATTAACCCCACCAAAACTTGGTTCAAGAAGTTTTACAATTTCAACTATTTTATCTGGATCATCAGTTTCTATCTCTATATCCACTATATCTATATCTGCAAATCTTTTAAATAGTACTCCTTTCCCTTCCATAACAGGTTTACTTGCAAGAGCACCTCTGTTTCCAAGTCCGAGTATTGCTGTTCCATTTGAAATTACAGCAACAAGATTCCCTCTGTTTGTATATCTATATGCATTTACTGGATCTTTTTCTATCTCTAAAACTGGATAAGCAACACCAGGTGTATATGCCAGGGATAAATCTACTGCCGTTTTACATGGTTTTGTTAAAAATGTCGCTATTTTACCAGGCTGTCCTTCTTCATGATATTTTAGACTTTCTTCTTTTAAGTTTTGAATTATTCTTTTTTTCATGGATTCCTCTTATTTATTATTTTATAATTAATTATTTTAATTTAGCTATAAAACCTATACTTTTTCCCTTATTTTTTATTACTCTATTTTGAATGCATTTGATTTTCATCTTTTGTTCAAGATATATTTTCATAACATAATATTCTGAACCATAATTAAAAATTTTATGTAAAAAATTAAAAAGGAAAATTAAATTGTTTTAAGTTATATTTATCAATTAACTCTTTTATCTGCTTTTGAAGAACTGGATCTACCGGAACTCCTTTATCTTTTCTAAATAAATAAGCTTCATATTCCTTTTCGCCAGCAGTCCATATTCTTTCTGCATCTGGCATTTTTTTTGAATTTCTTAGTTTTCTCATTATATCACCTGCTGTTTTCTTAAAACTTTCAAGCTCAATAAAATTATCAATATTAATTGCGATAAAAAAATGCCCTAATTTATAAGGAATTTTCTTTCCATTTTCATCATAACCTAAAAGGCTCTTCAAGTAGGCTCCACCAGCCAGAGCAGAAGATAAAACCTCGACAACAACTGCATAACTATATCCTTTATATCCACCTCCTTCTTCACCTATTCCTCCAAGAGGAGTTAATGCTGCCTTACCTTTAATTAGATCATCCAGAACAACCTGTGGGTCTGTTTTGGATTGCCCATTTTCATCTATAACCCAACCTTCTGGCATTTGTTTTCCAAGTCTTGCATAAACTTCAATTTTACCTCTTTGAGTTATGGATGTTGCACAATCTATACAAAAGGGAAACTTTTCATCAGTAGGAAAAGCGATTGTAAGTGGATTTGTTCCAAGCATGTTTTCAACCCCGAAAGTCGGAGCAATAGAAGGCCTTGCATTTGTACCGGTAATACCAATCATGCCATTATCAGCAGCCATAAGTGCATAATAACCTGCGATACCATAATGATTCGAATTTCTTACAGCAACCATTCCCATGCCATATTTTTTAGCCTTATCAATAGCAATTTTCATAGACCTGTATGCAATAACCTGCCCCATTCCATTATGGCCATCGATAACAGCTGTTGTTGGAGACTCTCTAACAATTTCAAAAGTTGTCTTTGGATTTATAATACCTTCATTTATTCTATCTATATAAATTGGTTTAAACCTACCAATACCATGAGAATCTATTCCTCTTTTATCAGAAGTTATAAGAACATCGGCACATATTTTTGCATCTTCTTCAGGAATTCCAACTTGCTTAAAGACCTCAATCATAAAATTTTGTAAAATATCAAAATCAACCCATACACAATCTTTGTAAAGCTCTTCGTAATTCATCTTAAATACTCCCTGATTATAATTTTTTTTTATAAAAATTTCTAACTGAATTTAATATATAAATGAAAAAATGCATTAAATTTTATTTACTTTTTTATCAATATTTGCTAATATTTTCTTGCAAAAATTATTAATTAAAAATTTATTAATTTTTATTATTATTTATAGGAGTTTATAATGAAAGATACTGTAATTGTCAATCTGTCTAACAGACATATTCATCTTTCACAGCAGGACCTTGAAATTCTTTTTGGTAAAGGTTATCAACTAAAAAAAATTAAAGACCTTCTTCAACCAGGTCAATATGCAGCTGACGAATGTGTCAAACTGATTGGACCAAAAGGAGAATTTCCAAAAGTTAGAATCCTGGGACCGACAAGAAATAAGACTCAATGCGAAATAATGTACTCAGATGCTTTTGTTCTTGGAATAGAACCACCACCAGTAAGGGAATCTGGAGATTTAAATGGATCGGCACCTATGGTAATTGAAGGGCCTAATGGTAAACTGGAATTAAAAGAAGGTCTCATTATTGCAAAAAGACATATACATCTTGATCCACAAACCGCAGAAGAAATGGATTTAAAAGATAAACAGATAGTATCTGTTGAAGTCGGAGTAAAAGAAAGAAAAACAATTTATAAAGATGTTGTAATAAGGGTAAAAGATACATTTTTACCAGAGTGTCACCTTGATTTTGACGAAGGTAGTGCTGCAAGTATTAAAAATGGAGATATTATTAAAGTAATAAAATAAAAATATTTATTCTTAAAATATTACTTATAGAGCATCTATTTTAGTATCTACCTAAAATTCCTATTCAAAACCTTAGGCTAATTAAATTAAACTAACAACATTTGCATAATAAGTCTGGAGTTTTTCTATTATATAATCTACATTTTATTGATAGATAATTTTTAATTTTTATTTGCTTTTTTTTGTTAAAATTATTATAATAATATTGCTTGAAATTTTTTATTAAAATCTTCAAAAATATTTATAGAAATTTTAATAGGTTTTCAAGCCATAATTTTATTATAATTACTATAAGAGGAGAATTATATGGCAAGATATGTTATAGTTGGTGGAGTAGCAGGAGGTGCTACTGCAGCGGCAAGACTCAGAAGAATAGATGAAAATTCTGAAATTATATTATTTGAAAGAGGTAAATATATTTCATATGCAAATTGTGGACTACCCTATTATATAGGAGAAACTATTAAAGAATGGGAAAATATTTTTGTCCAAACCCCGGAAAGCTTTAAGTCAAGATTTAATGTAGATGTTAGAATAAATAATGAAGTTATAAAAATCGATCCTCTTAACAAAGAGGTGATTTTTAAGAATTTAATAATAGATAAAACAGATAAAATTAGTTATGACAAATTAATCCTTTCTCCAGGAGCTCAACCTTTCAAACCACCATTGCCTGGAATTGATGATAATAGAATATTTACTTTAAGAAATCCAGAAGATACTGAAAAAATAAAAAATTATATAAAGAATAACAATGTTAAAAAAGCGGTAATTGTTGGAGCTGGATTTATAGGTCTTGAAATGGCTGAAAATCTTCACAATCTTAATCTTTTGGTAACTCTTGTGGAAATGGCTCCTCAAGTAATGCCTCTTGTAGATTTTGAAATAGCAAGCGAAATTCATCAACACTTAAAGACAAAAGGTGTAGAATTTTTCCTGCAGGATTCTGTTGTAAGCTTTAATTCAAAAGAAAAAATAGAATTAAACCTAAAAAGTGGTAAGAAAATATATGCTGATATGGTTATTTTATCTATTGGTGTCAAGCCAGAAGTTACTCTGGCTAAGGATGCAGGTCTATCTATTGGACCAAAAGGTGGAGTTATAGTAAATGAATTTTTACAAACATCAAATCCAGATATTTTTGCAATTGGTGATGTAATTGAAGGTAAACATCTTGTCTTAGATGAAAATATTCCTATTCCACTTGCAGGTCCAGCAAATAAGCAAGCCAGAATTGCTGCTGACAATATTGTTTTTGGTCCTAAGAAAAAATATATTGGAACAATTGGGACATCTATTGCTAAAGTCTTTGATATTACTGTCGCTTCAACAGGACTTTCGGATAAAGCAATAAGGCAAAAAGGTATAGACTATGAAAAAATTTTAGTTCACACATCATCCCATGCTGGTTATTATCCAGGTGCTCTACCAATGACCTTGAAAATATTATTCAATAAAGAAAATAAGAGAATTTTAGGTGCACAGATAGTTGGTTATGAAGGTGTAGACAAAAGAATAGATGTGCTTGCTGCATTAATACAGAAAAATGGTACAATCGAAGATCTGGTAAATTTTGAACATGCATATGCTCCACCATATTCTTCTGCTAAAGACCCAATAAATATTGCTGGTTTAATAGCTGAAAATATTGTTAATGGTTACCTAAAACAAATTCACTGGCATGATTTAATTGAAATGGATAGTAAATCTATTTTTTTACTTGATGTTAGAACAGCTGAAGAATATGAACTTGGTACTATACCGGGTGCTGTAAACATACCTGTTGATATACTTAGAAATAATTTGGATAAAATTCCAGAAGATAAAAAAATTATAGTTTTTTGTGGTGTGGGTCAAAGGGGATATATTGCCTACAGAATATTAACTCAAAATGGATTTACTCAGGTTTATAATCTTTCCGGCGGATATAAGACATATGAACATGTTACTCAAAAGCAATCAAATGAAGATATTTTTGAAAAAGATTATATTGGAAAAGATGATATGATTTATCAGGCTGCTATCGGTTCTTTAAATATTAAAAATCAGTTTGTAGATAATAGTTCTCAAAATCAAATAATAACTATAGATGCTTGCGGCTTGAGCTGCCCCGGACCAATATTGAAATTAAAAAAATCTTTTGACCAGTTGAATCCTGGACAAATTATTGAAGTTAAAGCAACAGACCCTGGTTTTAAAAAGGATGTGTCTGCCTGGACAAATTTAACAAAAAACACTCTTATTTCGCTAAATGAAAATGGTGGTATCATTACTGCAAAGATTCAAAAGGGAACAGTAGATACAAATTTTCAATCTGTTGCTCAATCATTGGCAAAAAGAGAAGTAATTAATAATTTAAATGATGCTACAATTATAGTATTTTCAGATGATTTAGATAAAGCTTTAGCTTCTTTTGTTCTTGCCTTAGGTGCCGCAAGTACCGGTAGAAAGGTCTCAATGTTTTTTACATTCTGGGGACTTTCTGTAATTAAGAAACGAAAACATCAGAAAGTTAAAAAAGATTTTATGGGTAGATTGTTTTCAATGATGCTTCCAAAAGATTCTCAAAACTTAAAACTTTCTAAATTAAATATGTTTAACATGGGACCAATCATGATGAAAATGAGAATGAAACAGAAAAATGTTAATCAACTTGATAATATGATCCAGCAAGCAATAGATGCTGGTGTTAATTTTATTGCATGCCAGATGTCAATGGATATTATGGGCGTTAAGAAAGAAGAATTACTTGATAATGTAAAAATTGGCGGAGTAGCATCATATATGGAAGCAGCAGCTACAAGTTCATTGAACCTTTTTATTTGATGGGTTGTCAACTGCAAGGCAATAATTTAAAAATTATTAAAATTAAATATTTTTAATGTAGATATTTATACCGATTAATTTAAATTTATTTTCAGCTAAAATTGATTATTTAACTTTATATTTTGTATAAAAAAATTAAATTACTTTTCTTTTTATAATTTTAGATTTTAAATAAACTATTTCGAAAGCCTTTTTGAAAGCAAGATTAATATTGTAAAATTTATTGGAATAATTTAAATTTATACTAAATATTTGAAAATATAAATTATTATAGATTGGTATCTTATTATTTTTCTCGTATTTTTGAATAGTTATTATTTTCCTACCTAATTTTTTGCAGGGTGTAAAAATTAAT
>JBKBTB010000328.1:0-1581 GCA_046291015.1 Exilispira sp.
AAAAAAAATGAATCAAATATTTTGTAAAATTTTTCTTCTTTTTAATTCAGCTTCTTCTATCTTAAGTTTTACATATTTCGCCTATATATTTATGATTTATAATAAGAATATAATATATAAAATTTATTCTTTTCAATTGTTAATTATCTGCTTATGGTCATTATTAAATAATCTTTATATAGTTTCAAATTTTAACAATGATTTTAAAATATATCTTTTAATTTTAATTTATATTTATGAAATTTATCTTTCTATTTTATTATTTTATTTTTATGGTGCTGATACAAAAACAAAAAGAATTAACTATATTATCTTTTTATTATTATTATTTTTACCTTTATTTTTGTTAAAAAAGTACTCTAATGTTTTTATAATTTATTTACAAATTTATAACACATTGATAACTTTACATCAGTTATTAAACTTAAATAAAGTAAAAAATAAGGATATTTTTTATTTTATTATTTTTATTAGTTTTTTAATTTCATATTATTTTAGTCTTTTAATATCTTTAATTTTTATTTCAAATTATAAATTCTGGAATATAATTTTATCTAATTTATTTCCAATATCCTATACATTATCTATTCTATTTTATTCCAAAAGATTTTTATTACTAAATAATATTGGTGGTAAATGGCAGAATTTTATAGTAAATAATTCCAATCAGCCATTTGTTTTTATCAATTCAAAAAATATTATAGTTTATGCTAACAATTCTTTTTTAGATCTAAGTGGTTATGATTTTAATTTTATAAATAACTTAAATATAGATAAGATTATTGATTTTAATAATAGTATATTGATTGCATCGAATAATGAAAAATTACCTGTAAAAATTGAAATAAAACTTTTAAAAAAGATAAATGGTAATGTTTTGAAGGCTGTTTTTATAAATTCATTAAAAACATTAATTAAAACAGAGGTCCTATCAGAAAGTATAAGTGTTTATAAGAAGAAATTCATGCAGTTTTCAGCGCTTTTTCAATCATTAATAGATAATTTTCCCAAAGCCCTGGTTTTTTTTGATCAGAATGGTAGAATAAAAAAATACAATAGAAAGTTTAAAGAATTTATACTATTATTAAATAACAATAATTTTGATGAAAAAAGTCTATTTTCTAATTATATTTTAGAGATATTTAAAGACCTATTTATAGAGAAAGATTTACCCTTAAATGAATTTATAAGCAGAATTAATAATAAAGAAATCGTAATAAAAGGAAATTATTATTATTTTAAATACATTAAACTTTTGAATTCTAAAATTTTTGATTTTGAAAATTTACTAATTATTTCAGATAATACAGATGTTGAAAGAATTAAAGAAGAGCAAGAAAAACAATACAATCTTCAGATAAAATTTTTTGAAAAAATCAATATACCATTATGTTCAGTAGATCAGGATGGTTTTATTAAAAATACTAATCTTACCTTTTCCAAAAATTTTAAGAATTTCCCAAATAAATGTATATTTGCATTAAATAATGCTTTATATCATATTTTGAGAAAAAGTGAAAAACTTATCTTTAATAATAAACTTGTATATCTAGGTGATTATTTAATAGAGACTGATAAGTT
>JBKBTB010000085.1:0-6813 GCA_046291015.1 Exilispira sp.
TAATTATGATCTTCCACCCTCACCAGTTATAATAATTATTTTAGGTTTTGCCTACATTTTATCTTTATCCATTAAAAATTTTCAGAATAAAATTAAAATGAAGCCTTATATATAGCTTTTATATCCTGCTCAAATAGAACTTTGAATGAACCTATAGATTTTCTTCTTTTAATAATAGCATCTGTCCAGATATCTATATATTTTTGATCTATATTATATTCAGACAAACTTGATTTCAAACCTATTTCTTTAAAAAACTTTGCTGTTGCATCTATTGCCTTCATTGCACAGTTATATCGATCTGTTTCGAAAATTCCCCATACATTCTTTGCATAATCGATAAATCTTTCACTATTTTCTTCACTATAGCAATATTTCATCCATTTTGGAAATAGTATCGCAAGCCCCTGCCCATGTGTAATATCATGTGTTGCAGATATCTCGTGTTCCATTGCGTGTGTCGCCCAATCTGTTATTTTTCCGGAAGAAAGAAGACCATTTAATGCTAAAGTTGATGCATACATCAGCTCGCTTCTCGCTTCATAATTATATGGATCTTTTAAGGCAACTGGAGTATATTTTATAACTGTTCTTAAAATACTTTCGGCAATTCTATCTATCATAAAAGCCTTTGATTTACTGAAATATTGCTCAAAAACATGAGCCATGATATCTGCACTTCCAGCAGCAGTTTGAAAATCTGGTAGTGTATATGTATAGGATGGATCTAATATTGCAAATTTTGGACGCAATATATCACTATGAATGGCAAGCTTCTCGCAAGTTTTTCTATTTGAAATGACAGAATTTCCATTTGTTTCCGATCCTGTCGCCGGAAGAGTCAAAACGACACCAACTAAAAGAGCCTTTTGAACCTTTTTTTCATCATAAAAAAGTTCCCAGCAATCACCTTGATAGTAAAAACCTGCTGCTATTGCTTTGGCTGTATCTATGACAGAACCCCCACCAACGGCAAGAATAAAATGTAAATCATTTTCTTTTATTAAATTAATCCCTTCTCTTACTTTATCTATGTCTGGATTTGGAACAACTCCCCATAGCTCGATAACTTTAATTTTCATTTCATCAAGAACACTTATCACATCATTATATACATTATTTTTCTTTATACTTCCTCCACCTGCAACAAGTAAAATTTTTTTATACTGAGAAAGTTCCTTTTTTAATTTTTTTACCTGATCTTTACCGAAATAAATATGAGTCGGCATCGTAAGATGAAAATTTTCCATAATAAATCCTCCCAATAAATATATAATAAAATATATTTTGAAATTAGGATCTTATATAAAAATTTATATTATTGTATCAAATTTTCCTGAAAAGAAAATTATTTTGCTGCATATAAATTAATATAAAAAATTTACAAGTTTTTTAAAAGTATATCTGCTATTATATTTTTTATCCGGTTTTTAGGTTTGTTAACATTATTTATATTGTCGCTTATATTTTCAAAAATATTTTCTGGCAAATTTTCAGATATTTTTTCAGACATCTTTTCAGATAAATTTTCAAATACAGAAGAATTTTCGACTTTATATCTAAAATAAAGCTGATTATCTTCTTTTTTAATTTCGGTAATATTTCTTTCAAAACCTGAATGAGCTAAAAAATGCCTTGGATTGATATTAAATTCATTATCTTTGGTTTTATCATAAAATGGAAGACATCTGGATAATGTAACCCAGTTTGAATTTACATTTTCTTCAACAGAAGTTCCTTCCTTATTTTTCTGTTTATAGGTAAAAAGTTCATTTCCGACAAGTTTCATTCCTGTAATATTTCCCATTTTGTTTAATATAGATTTTTCATTTTCAACAAAATTATTTAAGATTTCATCATAAGAAACCATATCCTTAAATCTTATATCCAATTTTCTGGCTTCTTTAAGATATGAACTTAAAAATGCAAAGGAAAATAAAACCTTTTTTAAGTAATCAAAATATGAAATTTCCATATTATTATCAGTAAAATTATCAGTTGATATATTAACAAAATTCCAGTTTTTTCTAAGAAGAAATCCAGCTATTTTAATAATATCATTTATGGTACCCATAATTAACTGTTCATTGATAATGTATTCCTTTTTCTTATAGAAAAAATTTTGCTCGAACTGATATAAAGGAAGAGGTGTAGCATTTTTTAATGAAGAGTAAACTATCGAATAGTAATTAAGAATATTTGAGATAATATTTTTAAGTTCTCTTTTATCTTTATTAATTAAATTTTTAATTAAATTATCTGCTGAAATTTCATCATTAAAATTATCTATTTCTTTTTTATTAAATTCTCTATAGCAATTTTTTTCAAAAGATATAATTTTTGCTGCTACATTATCTTTAATATCTTTTTCATCAAATTGATTTTTAAAAAATAGTTTATGTTTAAGTGAGTATTCAGTATGAATATCATAAATGCTACTTTCATCAAAAACTGGATCACTGAAAACAAGATTTACATTTAATGTTTTTCCCTGGAAAAGATTAAGATAGTTATAAAATTCTTCAAAGATGTTTGTAGCTTCAATAAGGGCTGAGACATAAATATTATGACCACTTGATACATCGATATAAAGATGAATATCTTCACTTTTATATTCGTTTTTACCATCTACTTTGATGACTTCATAAAGAAAACGATATAATATATCCAAAAAAATATCAAATACTATAAAATTAAAATCTGCATTAAAATCTACATTGTTAAATGTGCCAATGCTGTGAATTACAAAAAAATAATCAACCTCTCTGGAATGAGGATGAAAATTAAAAAAAGATTCTGGATCCTTAAAATAATTTTCTTTTTCTTCATTTTTTTCATTTAATCCTTTTATTTTCTTCTTAAAATCATCAGAAAGGCTATTTGACTTTTCAAGGCGATTATTGAAAGGGAGACTTACAGGAAAAGCGAGTATTGTATATATCCGGTCATCTTTATAATTTTGACAGAAATATTTCTTTAATGCTATAGATGATAAATTTGATTCTATTGGTTCACTGAAATTTATCCTGAATTTTCTAGGTTTCATCTCGGCTTCAAGTCTTCCTATCTGATATATAAACCTTTTCATAATCTTACCTTATATTTACTGTAAAAGTTTTTTAATTTTTTCTGATTTTGTACATTCAAGTTGAGGTATCTGAGAAAAGCCATGATATTTCAAGGAAGACCTTACTCTTTTTAATAATTCATATCTTGTAATGTTACCCTGTGCTTCTCTTAAATATTTACAAAAATAATATGTAAAAGCTCCATTGAAGCTGCCAGCTATATAAGCATCAGCCGATGTTTGATTATCTTTACAAGCTGTGAAAACAACTCGATTATTCTGTTTTTTGTCTGCCCTGATACTCGAAAATAGTTTATTAAGTTTCATATCTTCGTCAATCATGCATTCTATATCAACAGGAGGTTTTAGGTATCTTATCTTAAATGATTCTTCGATAGATAATAAAGATAGACCTTTTAATTCTCTTGTTCCAGTTCCGCTATGGCAGCAATCAAGAATTATCTCAATATTAACTTTAGGATCGACTTTTGAAAAAATTTCATTTAATTCATCATCAACAATATATGTACCATCCCAATCCATATCATGAGGGCATAATATTTCATCAAGGTTATCTTTAATTTCATCACCATCTTTATCAACTATTTGTGAACCATGTCCAGAGAATTGAAACAAAATACTATCTGTACTTTTAACACCTTCACATAACCAGTTTAAGCCAGAAATAATTGCGTTTTTTGTAGCTCTTTCATCTGTAATAACTTTAATATCATTAATTTCAAAATTAAAGTATTTAAGCAAAATATCCCGTAAATTTGTAACATCATTAACACACCCATTTAAATCTGCACCGGGTATTTTGTATTTATTGATTCCAATTAAAAGTGCTTTTTGCATAAAACCTCCACTAGATGAATATTTTTCTAATAGTATTAATTTTAGTATTAATTTAGTATTGTTTGCTAAAACAAAGTGTAATTTATTAAATTATATCTTTTATTATTTATTTTTCAAATTGAAATTTTTTAATAAATTATTATTGACATATGTCAGAAATATTACTATATTATTTTCGATATGTAAGGTATATTAATGGCAAGGCCAAAGAAAAAAAGATTTATATGTTCAATACCACAAAGCTTTTCTTTTGTTTCTTTATATAAAAATCAAAATGATCAACATGTTAGCCTGGTTAACAGAAA
Source organism: Exilispira sp. (assembly GCA_046291015.1). Lineage (GTDB taxonomy): Bacteria > Spirochaetota > JAAYUW01 > JAAYUW01 > JAAYUW01 > Exilispira. The sequence continues at coordinate 4,231 of JBKBTB010000085.1, forward strand.
TGAAAATATTGTCGAAAAAATTTTTCTTACTTACGATGAATATGAAACAATAAGAATTATAGATTATCTGGGTTTTAATCAAATACAATGCGCAGAACATATGAATGTTGCAAGGACAACAGTTCAGGCAATATATGAAAATGCAAGAAAAAAATTAGCTGATTTTATTGTAAACAATAAGATTCTTGTCATTAGCGGTGGAAATTGTCAAATATGTGATGGGATAAATAAAAGAAAGTTAATCTGCAATAAGTCAAACTGTCAGAAAAATAATAAATTAAGAAAAGAATAAACTAAAATTAAATAAATTAAAAAAATTATTAATTGAATAAAGAATAAATTTAATAAAGAATAAGTTAAAATAATTATTGAATTTAATTGAAATAAATTAAATAAATATTTAATAAGGTCAAGATTAAATTTAAAAAAGATTAATTAAAAGAATTGATTGAATGAAGAGTTGATTAAAGATGATCAGCTCAAATATAATTTATAATAAAAAAATTAAAAAAAATTAAGTAAAGGAGATAACATGAGCTCTAATTTTGCTCAACTTAACGAACATAGTAGCGTAAAAAAGGTTATTGGTGTTATTAGCGGTAAAGGTGGAGTCGGAAAGTCTATTGTAACTTCAATGCTTGCCGTTTTAAGTCAAAGAAAAGGTTTAAATACAGCAATTTTAGATGCTGATATGACTGGTCCTTCTATACCAAAAATATTTGATATAAGAGAAAAAGTGTTTAAGTCTGACTTTGGTATATTTCCAGCCAAAAGTAAAAAAGGTGTAAATATAGTTTCATTAAATCTTTTTTTGAATAATAGTACAGATCCTGTTGTATGGAGAGGTCCTTTAATCTCAAATACTGTTAAGCAATTCTGGTCTGATTTTATCTGGGAAAATATTGATATAATGTTTATAGATATGCCTCCCGGAACTTCTGATGTGCCATTAACTGTTTTTCAATCGATACCTGTAAATGGTATAATACTTGTAACTTCTCCTCAGGAACTTGTTTCAATGATTGTTGAGAAATCTCTTAAAATGGCTAATATGATGAATGTTCCAGTAATAGGTATTATAGAAAACATGTCATATTTTGAATGTCCTGAAAATAAAAAGCAATACAAAATTTTTGGTGAAAGTCATATTGATGAAATTGCAGATAAAAACAGTATTAAGGTTCTTGGTAAAATTCCATTACTTCCAGAACTTGCAAGTTTATGTGATCAGGGTAAAATTGAAGAATTTGAAGGTGATTATTTAGATTATGCCATAGAAGAAATAGGTAATGTAAAATAATAATAACAGGATAATAAAAAAAAAAGATAAAAATTAATAGAATAAAATAAAAAAAAGTATAAAAATAAAAAAGTATTAAAATAAAATTAAAATAAGAACTGAAATAGCAGACAAATAATAATAGACAAATAATGAAAAAAATCATTAAAAGAGGGACACAAAATTGTGTCCCTTTTATATTACTGTTTTGTTATTCCAATTCAAGATAAAGTGGATAATCACTATCTAAATCAAAAATGCAATATTTTTTGTCAAATGATATGGTAAATTTATATGTTGAACCGCTGGTATAAATATAACCCATATAATTTGAATTATTCCATATATATGAATAATAATTTTCATAATATTCATTTGTATCAGAATCATATATACGAAAATAACAATTTGAATCATAAAATGTTATTCGTAAATAGGAATAATCAGAAGAAAAATATTTATAAGTATTGTAAAGAAAATCAATATTAGGCCAATTATATCCATCATCAAGCTTTGTAAGATTTATATTTATACCATTAAAATTCATTGTTAAAGTATTGAATTTATCATTGATGGTGAAGGTAAAAATTTCATTATCATCTGTAATTGTTCCTGATAGGCTTTGTGGATTAAAACTATAAATAGCATAATTCCTGGAATTAAGATAATTGTAATTAAGATTGATTGAAGATAATCTAACAGCACCATTAATTTAAAATTCGACAATAATATCTGTATAAAGTAAAGTTCCTTTCCATGTAGTATTTTCAATATTATAACTGAAAATAGAACAGGAATAAACGATAAACAAACAAAATATAAATAATAAAATAAAAATTTTATTGAAAAATATTTTTGAAAGATCTTTAAGTTGCATAATTCCCCCATAAATTATTATTTATTAGTAATATGATTGAAAAAAGGGGAAAATCTTACAAAAATTAATAATATAGTTGTATAATTTCTTTTAATACTTCAAAAAAATTTTCTGTTAAATTTTTACCAAATATACTTTATGCTAAATTATCCAATCATTTATATATATACAAATAGAATATTAGTCTGATTAAAACTTATCTATAATTAAAAAAATAAAAAAATATAATTTATTTAATCTGTTATTTTAAAAATAAATACTTTAATACAAATTTAAAAATTTAATAAAAATCTTAATTCTTTAGCATCTTTATTCAAAAAAAATATCAAAATATTATAGTTTTAAGTTGTCGTAATCCCTTTCATCAGGTCAAATATCAAATCACAGTTCATTATCACCCTGTCAAGGACAGGAAGGGGATGAGTGG
>JBKBTB010000086.1:0-6745 GCA_046291015.1 Exilispira sp.
ATTTATTTCCTTTATGTTTCGAACATCTAAATTATGAAATTCAATTTTAATATTATACTCATTTTCCCAGCTTATAAATTGATCTTTCAATTTTTCAATATTTCTTGAAAAAAGAAGTAAATTAACATTATTTTTTGCAAATAATTTCGCTGTTTCAAATCCTATACCACTACTCGCTCCTGTTATTAATGCTTTTTTCCCTTTCAGCATTTTATATTCTCCTTCATTTATATTTTTTTATTCATTAAAATTATAATTCTATAAAAGAAAAGGTAAAGATTTTTATGAATAGAAGATTAAGATAAAATAGTGAAAGATGTGGAAGAGAACTATTAATTCCAGTTGATTGTGAACCATTATTTTGCTATGGTCAAAAAATATAAGTAATTTCAAATAATTATTTTTTTGATAAATCTTATAATTATTCTTTTAATTTCGATGACAAAAAATTAAAGTACGATGATGAACATGATTGTGTAAATAGTAAATAAAATTTAGATAGTTTTATTAAATCTAAGTTTTAATACATTTATAATAGCCTCAAACAATATAGATTTTGACATCTTGGATTTGCCATTTTCTCTATCAATAAAAATTATTGGATATTCATAAAACTTAAATCCTTTTTTATTTGCCCTATATTTCATCTCTATTTGAAAAGAATATCCCGAAGAATAAAGTAAATCAAGATTTATAGATTCGAGTACTTTTTTACTCCATAAGTTAAATCCACCAGTAAAATCATTAATTTTGGAAGATAAGATAATTTTTGAATATAATGATCCTCCTCGTGAAATTATTTTTCTTAAAATACCCCAGCCTTTAACACCGCCTCCTTTAACATATCTTGAACCAATAATAAAATCATAGTTTTTCACTTTCTCTAAAAATAGTGGAATATACTCTGGATTATGTGAAAAATCTGCATCAATTTGACAGAAAAAATCATATTCTCTTTCAAGCCCCCATTTAAATCCAGCAATATAGGCTTTCCCAAGACCTTCTTTTTTTTCTCTTAATAATAAATAGCAATTTTGATGATCCTTACTCCAATCTCTTACTAGTTCAGCAGTTTTATCAGGTGAATTGTCATCTACAACTAATATTGAATAATCAATGTTTTTGCAAGAATTATAGATTTTTTCAAGAAAAGATTTTATATTTTGAGCTTCATTATAAGTTGGGATAATTATTAACAATTTTTCCAATTAAAATCTCCTGAAACTAAAAACTTAAAATTTTAAAAACCGACTGAAATTTGAAAGCTTATTGTGCCTGGTATTTGAAGTTCCAAAGGTTGTCTTTGTCCTATATTAAAAACATTTTCAACTAATTCAAAACCAAGATCAAAAAAGTTATAAATTATCAGTGAAAAATTAAAAACTTTACCATAAAGAAAAAATTTGCCAGATAGATCTAAATTTAACTCCCATATACAATCTTCCCTGCTTCCCATTATTCCGCTAAAAGGGTTATCACCAGAAATATTTTGATTGTAAAAATTCAGGTAATTATTAGGAGAAATACTGGCTGTTATAAAACTAAATGGCTGTCCATCCCTATATCTTACTATAAGAGAAAGCCAGATATCTTCAAATATTTTATAGGCAATATTAAGTTTAAATACATAAGATCTATCTGAGATCATTCTGCCTATTCCATTAATAAATATGTTTGGATCCGCTAAATTTTCAGAAATTATTCCTATCTGATCCTCAAAAATCCCGCTCCCGATTGCTGTTATTCCTACAACCATATAAGCCCAGAAACTTGCATTTATCTTAAAATTTTTATTTTTTTTACCAAAACTAAAAAGGATTCCAAGATAAAAAGGATTCCTGAGAATATCTAAGATACTTGAAAAATAATCTTCTGAAAGAAGATTGTTTTCAATAAGCCAGTTTATCGCATTGGTAAAATTTGTTAAAACATAACTGATATCCGGATCTGAAATGTAATAAAGTGTTTGATTATTATAGACATATGAAGAAAAAGAACTTGCATTTTCTGCTCTTACCCAGAATAGATTTTGAAATGATCTAAATTGACTATCTATATTGAAGTAAAAATTATTATTGTTTTCATAAGAAAAAGATAAAGAAAGATAAAGATAATCAGGTAACTTTAAACCTTTTTCAATAGAATTAATATTACCAACTGTGTTAAATAAAAAAGTATTATTATAATCAAAATACCGACCTGATAGATAATCGGGGTTCAATGCTTTTGCAAGGGAAGATGTAATTGGTGGTGTTTTTTTACCAAAATCTACTTTAATATTAAAATCTGAATGAGGGAAAAATATTAAATTAATATTATAATCAAAATATATAAATGCTAATGGTGAAATATTATTATTATTTACTAAAAAAGAAACACCAGCAGATAAATCTGAATCGGCTGAAATAAAATTATTTATAAAAATATACTTTATTTTTGCATTATTATTTGAAATTAACCACTGAGAATCATTACTGGTAAAGTTAATTTTTCCAAAATAATTGTCGTAATACAAAAGATTAACAGTAAAATCTCTTTTTTCGGGATAAAATATTGAATATATTGAATCAGAAAAAAGATGAAAAATTAAATTGTCATAAAATTTATATTTTACATTAATACTTAATGACAGATCATATTCTATACCATTTGGAATAAAAATGTATAATGATTCCCCATCAACATCAATAAGTTCTTTTTGATAATTGTCAAAGTTGTCTGTAAAAGAATTAGATTCAAATTGAAAAGAAATATTAGAAGAAAGATTAAATTTATTAAAACTTGTTCCAATAATAAATGAAATAGAATTCAAAATCTTTGTTTGATCTATCGAAAAGTAGAATTCTGAACCATAGTTAGTTCTGTAATTGTAGAAAAAACTTATAAATAAATCTAAATTACTATTTAAATGATAAAGTGATAATAACTGAAACTTTGTAAAATCTTCAATAAATACTTTATATAAAGTAATAAAAGAATCATCTTTATAATAGCTTAAAAATGTTCTTTGTCCATTGTTAAAATTTATCAAAATCTCAATATTATTGAAAAAACTTAAAAAATTATCTTTTGATATTACTTTATATGAGAAATTAAAACCTAAAAGATATTTTAAAAATCTTCTGTCATTTATTGATACTGGATTTCTATCTATAGCAGCGAGATGTCCGGCAAAATATTTAATAATCTGCGAGGCATATGGATTAATCTCAAATAATCCTCCTATATAAAAATACGAATAAAAATTAATTCCTGAAGGAATAGATAATAAACCATAAAATTCAGAATTAAATGGATCCAGCGAAAAATAAATATAACTAAGATAATAATCCCACAAAGGTGTGCCACAAAAAAAATTTGAATTTATCTTAAAACCATTTAAATAGAATTGATTATATTGGTGATTATTTCCAAAAAATGAAAAATATAATTGATCTGCAATACCATAAAATGCTGTTTGAGAAGTAAAAACAAAAGATACTGGATATATTAATTCAATATAATCTGATAATAGATTAATGCTTCCATTATAGATATTATTTATATGATAATCATCTATATAACAATCAATTATATAATAATCAATGGAAAAAGCATTGATTGAAAAACAAGAAATTAATAAAATAAAAATAAATATTTTAACACTATAGCATAACAAACTTTTCACTCACTTATTCCTTATGATTAATTAAATGAAATTTTGGCTTAAATTTCTTTAATAAAACTTCATTAATTGAATTATTATTTAATAAAATTTTATTATAAATTCTTATTTTTATAAATTCTTAATAGCATTTTTATAATTCATTATATGAAATTAATAACTAATAATTAGAATTATTATAATTCAATTAAACAAGATTCTTCAAGTTTGTATTTATTGCCACATTGAGGACAATAGTATTGATTACCTTCTTTTTTTAAAGTAACTCCACACTTGCATACCCAGCCAATCTGTTTAGCTGGAACACCTACCATTAAAGCATGATCCGGGACATCTTTTACTACAACAGCACCTGCTCCTATTAGAGCATATTGACCAATTTGCACACCACATACAATAGTGGCATTTGCTCCAATAGATGCTCCTTTTTTTACAACAGTTTTTCTATATTCGTTCTTTCTCTCAATAAATGCTCTTGGGTTTATAACATTTGTAAAAACCATTGAAGGACCGCAAAATACATCATCTTCAATTATTACATCATCATAAACTGAAACATTATTTTGAATTTTTACATTATTACCGATAATTGCTTTTGATCCAACATTTACATTTTGACCAAGTGAACAATTTTTCCCGATTTTTGCATTCTTCATAATATGAGAAAAATGCCAGATTTTTGTACCTTCTCCTATGCTTGCTCCTTCATCAACATAAGAGCTTTCATGTACGAAGAAGTGCTCATTATTTTTAGGATTAATTTTTTCATTTAGTTTTCCCATAATTCCCCTTATTTTATTTTGTTTTGTTATAATATTTTTATTTCGATCAATTTATAATTTAAAAATAAAATTTCAATTTGATTTTTTTTAGTATTAATATTTAATTTTTATAACTTAATTTTTTCAACTTAAAAAACTTCATTTGAAAACAAAGGGGGATTGATGAAAAAGCTTCTAACTGGAAATGAAGCCATTGCACAGGGTGCATGGGAGGCTGGATGTAAAATAGCCAGTGCTTATCCAGGGACCCCGAGTACAGAAATACTGGAATATTTTGCAACCTTACCTGATATCTATGCTGAATGGGCACCAAATGAAAAGGTTGCGCTTGAGGTTGCTGCCGGAGCCGCAATAGGTGGTTTAAGAAGTTTAACCGCCATGAAACATGTTGGATTAAATGTAGCCGCAGATCCCCTTTTTACTATGGCTTATGAAGGAATTAATGCTGGTTTTGTAGTTGTAAGTGCTGATGATCCTGGAATGCATTCTTCTCAAAATGAACAAGACAATAGATTTTATGCTATGCATGCAAAAATTGTATGTATCGAACCTTCAGATTCTCAAGAGGCTCTTGATTTTACCAAAGCTGCCTTTGAAATATCTGAACAATTTGATACTGTAGTTTTATTACGAACTACAACTAGAATTTCTCATTCAAAATCAATAGTTGAAATATCTTCTATCTCCCAGCATCATTATAAAGAATACATTAAAAATATTGAAAAGTTTATTATGATTCCTGCAAATGCCAGGAAAAGACATCCTCTTGTAGAAGAAAACTTAAAAAAAATTGCAAAAATGAGTTATTCATCTTCATTGAACAAAGTTGAATATAACCTGGATAAAAAGATCAATGGAAAAAGAATTGGTATAATTACAAGTGGAATATCCTATCAATATGCAAAGGAAGTATTTGATGATAATGTAAGTTATTTAAAATTTGGAATAACTTATCCACTTTCTTTTGAATTGATAGATCAGTTTGCAAGCAAAGTTGATGAAATTTTTATTATTGAAGAAAATGATCCATTTTTAGAAATTCAGATAAAGGCTCATGGTATTGCCTGTAAAGGAAAAGAGTTAATACCTTTAGTTGGAGAATTGAATCCAGATATTATAAGAAAAGCCTTTAATTTAAAATATAACGAAGAAGATATTATTCAACCAATTAATGTGCCAAATAGACCGCCGGTTCTTTGTTCTGGATGTCCACATAGAGGTATTTTCTATGAAATTTCGAAAATAAAAAAAGCCATTATAACAGGAGATATAGGATGTTATACCTTAGGTATGATGCCACCATTAAATGCCATGGATACATGTATATGTATGGGAGCATCTATTTCAGCTGGTGCTGGATTACAAAAAGCTATTCAAATTAAAAATGAAGATAAAAAAGTTTTTGCTTTTATAGGTGATTCAACATTTTTTCATTCTGGTATTACTGGTTTAATGGATGCTGTTTATAATAAAATACCTATAACTGTAGTCATTCTGGACAATAGAATTACTGCCATGACAGGACATCAAGAAAATCCTGGAACAGGAAAAACCTTGATGGGCGAATCTACTTATGCAATAGACTTAAAAGAACTTGTTAGATCACTTGGAGTTAGAGAAGAAAACATAAAATTAGTGCATTCATATAACTTAAAAGAAATTAATGAAGCAATAAATTTTGCCTTGAATACTGAAGAAGTTTCTGTTATCATAGCAAAACAACCATGTGCGCTTATAAAAGATTTGAATAAAAAACCTATTTATTACTCAATAGATCCCGAAATCTGTAAATTATGTAAAGCTTGCTTAAAAATTGGATGCCCATCAATTTCATTTAATGATAATAGAGTAAAAATTGATCCAAATACATGTTTTGGTTGCAGTATTTGTTATCAAACATGTAAATTTGGAGCAATTAAGATGAAAAGCAAAGAAAAAGATAATAAATAATAAATAAAATAAAAATAAATAATAAATAAAAAATTAAAAAGTTTCATCATTATTAAATGTGATAATATTAAAGCAGATTATCAAATTTATTTAATTCTGGCATTATTATTGATATTACAAAGATAATTTACTGAATATTAAAAAAATATAAAAATAAGAAAAAAGGAATAAAGATGGATAAAATTACCAGTATTTTGTTTGTTGGAGTGGGTGGGCAGGGAACAATTTTAGCATCAAATATTTTAAGTAAAGGTTTAATGGATTTTGGCTTTGATGTTAAGATGTCAGAAGTCCATGGAATGGCGCAAAGAGGCGGAAGTGTTTCAACACAGATAAGATTTGGGAAAAA
>JBKBTB010000087.1:0-6736 GCA_046291015.1 Exilispira sp.
CTATTATTTCAACATCTATTTCTTTAACCCCGAATTTTATCTTACCTGAAATAACAGAATTTTCTGGATGGAGTTCCTATGAGTTATATAAGATGAATTTTAGTGGGCAGTTGATAATAGGAATAAGATTAAGTGAAAATGTAAGTCTTGGGTTATCTATGGAAAGTGTATTAGCTGGGTATCTTCTTCCAACATATGAGGTTTATGTTACAATAAGAGGATAATATAAAGTAAAGGGGGTGGTTTATATGAGGGGATTATAGGATAAAAAAAATGAGTTCAAAAGTTTTTTTGTTGAAATGTAAAATTAAAGAAAAATTAAATGCATTAAAAAAATTGGAGGATTGATTTTATGAAAAGAAGTATTATAATTTTGATAAGTTTGATTGTTTTAAGTGCAATGCCTGTTTTGGCAAAACCTATGATTGCTGTTACAAATCCTTTGATAGATGATGCGTTTATGTTGCAAGAGTTAAATAATGAAGAATTACTATATATAATTGGTGATGGAGCAATTCTTGAAAATTGGTTAGGTTATGAGGTAAATTTTCATTTCAATGATAATGGTAATGTAGCAATAATTACAGTAGGTAACACAAATTTTCTATTTTTAGATTATAATAATGATGGTTCAATTGACCAATTTGATTTAGTATTTTGGGCAGAAAATCATCCTGAGTATAATTTGACCGCGGAAGATTTGGTCCTTTTAGGAGGTTTATTATTTGGCTGGAATTTTCGCTATGATAGACCTTTAAATCAAAGGGAAAGAGAACAATTAAAACAAATTTTTAGTGATCCTAAAACTATAAGTAGTATTTTAGGACCAAATTAAAAAACCTTTTATCATTGCAAAGTGATAAGCTTTGCAATGGTAAACAATCTAAAAAAGAGAAAATTTATATGAAAAAAAACAAAATAACAATTTTAAAATTTATTTCTTTAATATTAAACATTTTATTACTTTTTTCATTTATTGATAAAAACCCAGAATCAACAAATAATTTAACTATATATTCTTATAATGAAAATGGAATGAATCTTTATTTTAATATTAGTAAAGATCTTTTATTTGATTATTTTGTATTATATTATTTTGACAATATAACCTTAACTGATTATAAGTTAAATAAAATATTTAATGACTATGTAAAAGAATTGAAGATAAGAAATAGAACATTTTGTTTTGAAATTAATGAAATGCTAACTATGTATTATATCAATTATTTACCTATTTATTTACTTATAATTAATGATAAAAATTTAATTATTTTAATTGATAGATTATATTTATATTATGAAAATTATTATAAATACATTGATAATATTTATAAAAAGGGACCTGAAGATAAAAAAAAGAGTGAGTATCAAAAATATCAAAAGAAGATGCAATTAAAGGAAAGTATTGAGAATATTTTATGTCTTAAAATATTCTATGAAAGGGTAATAAAATATATAAATGAAACATTAATGAAAAATAACAACATATTATGTAATGTTTCTAAATTTATTCACTTAAAAAGATCCATAAATATTAATATGCTTTTTTCTACAAAACAAAAAGGTTCAAATCTATGGCTAATTTTTGGGGAAAGCAATTCAGAAGGTACTATTTTGTGTAGCTATAATTTTTTATTTTATCAGGTACTTTTACATGAATTAATACATTTATATTTTTCTGAAAATTTTAATTATTTGGATATTTATAATATTATTAAAAATGATCAAATATGTAAGCAATTGACATATTATTATTATAAGATAAAATATAAAAGTAAAGCTATCCCTGAACTAATAAATATTTATATTGATAATATTTTATTTCCACCTATGAATATTGAATATGACAATATTAATAATAATATAATTAAAAACATAAAGGTTTATAATTCTAAGAAGGATTCACCATTTGGAGAGTATTTAGCTTCTATTTTAAGTCATATTATTATAGATAAATTTAATATAGATTTTGAATTATTTTACAATTCTTTTTATGGTATTAAATCAAGAAATTACTATAATTTATCATTAAATGCATATTTTTTTACAAATACTCAGATAAATTTAGCTGTTGATATGATTCAAAAATATAGATCAATTAATTATTTGAATGAAATAATATTAAAAGAATATATAATCTCTTGTTATAGAATTTTGTTATTTTATATGATTTTTAATAATATTGATTATAATAATTTTTATAAAAATTGGGTTTATAGTAGGTGCTGTCAAAAAAAGTGAGTAATATTTTTTGTATATATTTTACTTTGTATTCATAAGAACAAATTTAAAACTATATTCAAAGTAATCTAATAAGCTTCAAATATTTATATCAAATAATTTAATTAAATAAAAATCTTTCATTTTAAATTAATTCTTGATCAAAATTTTTATACTTCTTATTTATTCTTTATTTAAATTTTTCAGAAATAAAAATTATTTTTAATCCGAGATAACGGAATTTTCTGGATGGAAAACATATGAGTTATACAAGATGAGTTTTAATGGGCAGCTAACAATTGGAATAAGATTAAGTGAAAATGTAAGTCTTGGGTTATCTATGGAAAGTGTGCTTTCAGGTTATCTACTTCCAACATATGAGGTTTATGTTACAATAAGAGGATAAATAAAGGGGGTGGTTAATATGAGTGATTAAAGGTTGAAAAAAGGGATATTTTTTGAGAATAGGTAAAGCTAAAGAAAAGAGAAAAAAAGAAAAAAATTGAAAAAGGAGAATTGAAAAAATGAAAAGAAGTATTATTATTTTATTAAGCTTAATTGTTTTATGGGTAGTGCCAGTGCTGGCTTCAACACCATGTCAAGAGAATGCGCCAATGGCAAGCCAGGAGGATAGTTTGTTTTTATTGGATATCAGTCAGATAAGTGAAGAGGAATTAAATAAAATAATAGGGAATATTGTAAATTCAGGAACTCAACCAGATATTTATCAAGAAGCAGGAACACAGGGAAGAGATGAAATGTTGATTTTTTAGCTGCACTTAGAGAAGCCAATCAAAAATATTGGAATCCTAAAATTAACAAATTTACAATAGATTTATTAAAGTTCCTTTATATTAAAATTCCAATTATTTGTTTTGCAATATTCGGTGGAATACCTGAAAGTACTGTTGTTACAGCACAAGGCATTTTATCAGAACTTGGAATCGATTTAACTTTCAATCAAACTTCTAATTTATTAGGACTTATTGCCAGTGGTGCATATGCAGAAGCAGTTAATTTAATATTGGATATAATAATAAAATAGTACTAATTAAAGTTAATTGTTAGATTTAGTAATAAGCTTAAATATACCAAACTATTTCTTTAATAGGATAAAAAGATGTTTTTATTTATGATATCAATAGCTATATTAATTTTTATGCTGGTTTATAGCACAATTACTTTTTTTAATTACAAATATCAAATAGATTTTAAAAATTATAATGAATTAAATTCACATATTATTATAAATAGTATAATTAGATATACAATATTATACATCTATAATTTACTGGAAATAAGTTATATATTTCCAGAATATCAAAACATAAAACTATTTAAAATTCTAAAAGATTTCAGGTTATATTTATTATTATGTTTATTAAATATATTTACTTGTTTTATTAATTATACTATAAAAAAACATAAATATAAGACTTAAATATTTTATTATTTGTTATTTTATTAGCCTTAATTGTTTTATTTGCAATGCCAACCTTGGCAAAACCAATGGTAGCTTTTACAAATCTTTTGTTAGATGATGGGTTTATGCTGCTAGAGTTAAATGATGAGGAACTTAGTAAAGTTGAAGGAAATGCAATAAAAGTTGATCCTTATCAGAGAATAATAATTGAAAATGGCAATGATTATATTTCAATAACGACTGAAGTATTATTAGTAAATGGATCTTACGGACTAGAAGAGTTAGTAATTAAAGATGTGGGTAATGGAGTGTTGGTAATTGAAGTTGTTAAAACTTATGACCCAAATACAAAGACATATCAAACATATAAAAAAACATCTTATTATTTATAATTTATAATTTAGATTGATGGCTCTAAAATTTTAGAGCCATCAATGATAGAAAATGGAGAATTAAATGTCAAAAAATATTAATAAAAAAATTTTTACACTTTTGTTTATTTTATTATTAGCAATATTCTTTTCATTTAATCAAGATTCTGATATAAATAATTTTTTTGAATTTAGTAATGATAATTTTGAAATTTATTATAATAATATTAAAGTAACATTCGATGAAATAAGTTATCATATATATATTTATATTATTATTGGATTTACTAGTACTTCTTCTGATTATCTAGATAGCATTTTTTATGAGTTTTATCAGAATAATAAAAAGGAAATAGATAGTATAAGATTTGATTTTATAAATTATTGTAAAAAAAATTTTGACACTATTAATGATTATATATTAAAATCATACATAAAAGAAGAAAACATCCAATTAAAATCAATATATAAATCTATTTTGTTATCAGAAATTTTTATGAGTTTTTTTAATAGTGAAGAGATTTACAAGAATTTAATTATAACAAAGTATAATAGTTGTATTATTTCAATAATATTTAAATATTTAATAATGAATAAAGATATATTTTATGATTTGTTATCTAAAAGTGATATATATGAAAAAATTAAAAATTATTTAAAAAATTTTTTATATAATTTTCGATTGATAGAACCATTGAAAGAATTTTATTCTTTTTATTCTTTAAATTTTTCAAAAGTTAAAATTAGTTTTATATACTATGATAACTCTAAAAATAGAGGAGGATTTTATGAAAATGGCAAGATTTATTTGTATAACTGTTTTAATGATTTAAGTTTTTTATATTCAATATTTTTTCATGAGCTTGTTCATTTTAATGATTTATATTCTAAAGGTTATGAAAGAGGAAATCAAATTATAAATATAAGAGATATTATGAATTCAGTATTTTTAGAAAATAAATTTGGAAGTACAGATGAAAGCTCGATAAAAAAAATAAAAGAATTTATTAATAAATATATTATTGATATATATACAAATGAAACTAATGGACTTATATTTAGCGAACTTTATGCGGATCTTGCGATGATCTATTTTTTAAATTTTTATTCTAAAAAATTTAGTTTTGATTTAATTAATTATAATAAAATTACAAGTCATATTAAGGTTTTTGAAGGAGAAGATCCAGAAATAAAAATTCCTAATTCTGGGGTATCATTTTATCCAAATAGTAAAATAATTGATAAATATCCTGAAAATACTTTATATATTGAATTCATAAATTATTTAATTAAAAATGATGAAATTTTAAACCTTAGATATTTTATTTTTCAAGAAAATAAAGACCATCGTGATAATGTTATATATAAATATTTTAATACTTTTATTTCTGAAGAAATAGATAAAATATTATTAAATGGCAAATGGATTTTGAAAAAAAATATAAAATTAATTTTTAGAGAATTAGGTTCGGAATTAAGTCTATTTAAAAATAACTTTAATTAATTAAAATTATAAGATTAGTTTTAGTTTAAAGAATATGCTAATAAAAAAGTACATAATATTTTTTTATTTAGAATTTTTTATATAAATAAAATAATTCAAAAGATTAAATAATAAAATAATTAAAAAAATAAAAAAATGAACCAAATTTCTTTATGAAGAAAAGTATTATTATTTTATTAACCTTAATTGTTTTATGTGTATTGCCAGTGTTGGCAAGTACACCAGAGCAAGAGAATGCGCCAATACAAAGCCATGAAAATACAACGATTGCAAGCCAGAAGGGTAATTTATTTTTAGTGGTTTTGAGCTAGTTTGGTGAATAGCAGCTTTTATTAATAATTGGGACCATGAAACAGGTCGATGGATCAGGACACATGGTATATAATTCAAATACTGATCATTTAATTGATAAGAGTAATGGTGAAAGATATAAATTTGTTAAAGAATGGAGAATTAAAAATCAGATTTTATTTATATTAGCAGGTTTTTCTTTTTTATGTGGAGGCTTAATAACAACAGATTATATAGCTGAAATATTGCAGGCTTGGGGAATAATAGGTGTTGTAAGTGTCGCAATTACAGCTCAAGCAATTGCTGTAACTTTAGTATGAGGTGGGATTATATTAATATCAGTAGCAATTTATGATATGCTTCAAAATAATTTTTATGTATGGAAATTACAAAAAATTTAAAACTATAATGATATTTCTTTTTTCATTATAGATAAAATTACTAAATTAGTTTGTAGGAATTAAATATGAAAATAAAAATTTCAAATAAGTTAAAAGGGATTATTTTCTTAATTGGAGTAATTTTATTTATAGCAATTCAAATTATAGCTATATTTATTAATAATAATACTTTGCGAATAATTGTATTTTCAATATGCGGAATCATTGCATTTATAACTAAAAGTCAAGCTGATATAATTTACTTTATTATAGCACTTTTTAGTATTATAATGTTTATAGAGGAAAAAAGTAATTATAACTTTAATAATTTTTATTTGTCTATTTTTATTATACTAATAGCAATTATTATATTAGATCTTTTAAGATTTGTAATTTATAAAATTAATAAGGCCAATAGATTTATCAAGAATAAAAACAATATTGAATTTTTACATTATATTGTTTATAAAATAATAAAAAAGCCAACTTAATATTTATCGAAATATTATATTAAATTTAATTTTTAATGTTAAATGTTTAGATAATA
>JBKBTB010000088.1:0-6723 GCA_046291015.1 Exilispira sp.
TGATAAAGATACAATATTTAGCCCAATTTAATTATAAGATTAATTATTTTTTGAATTAAAAAAAATATAAATCTTTCTAAATTGATATATTTTTATATATCTTTATATTTTAGAAATAATTAAAAATATAGGTGTTTTATGATTAAAATATTTAACTTTCAAAACTTAAAATTAAAACTTATCATCCTATTATTTTTCATTCTGTTTTTAATATTTATATCATTTCAGGGTATATATTCTAACTATTATAAATATTTAGACATTGAGCAGATGAAAAAATTGAAATATATTGAAGCTGTTTATGATATTTCTGGAAAAGATAAAAACTCAACTGAAACGATAAGATATTTTTTTTCTGATACTCTTTATATTGAAGAAAGATGCGAGGGGAATTATGGACATGGATACTATAAAATATCTTTTGATACTTATTATAGACCTCTTATAATGGAAACTTTATGGATTTCCGAAGTGGAAAATGCAGATTCATTTGAAAGATTTATTTATAACTATGAAAATGCAACAATATTATATACAAACTTAAAAACTTCGAAAAGCAAAACATTTAGTATATCTGAAGTAACTGGAGACTCTGTAACCCTAGGTGAACTTATTGTTTTTATAAATACAGAAGTTTTAAAAAACCTTTCAGCTGGTGGTCTAATAGTTCCTAATGCTTATCAGGCGCCTTTCATATTTAGATATTTAAAAAGTGACACATATAAGCTTAATAATGAAATAATTAAGGAAGAAATATATAAAGCAGAGATAAATAATCCTTTTTTACAATTTCTTGCAAGTATGTTTGGCAACAAAGCCGAAATTCACCTTCGTTCAGAATTTCCTCATATAAGAACTAGAGCTTTTTATAGCATAAGAACAGTTTTATTGAAAGATTTTAAAATAATTACAAAATAATATATTTTATTTTATAATTCTGGTTCGAAAATATAAATAAACAATTTCGACTTTTGGAGAAAAATTATGACAATGGAAGATTTAACAATTATGAATGGTAAAAGTATATCAAAGGCATGGATAATTTCTATAAGCATGGGACTTGGACATATGAGGGCAGCCTATGCATTAAAAGAATTTGCTTATGAAGATATTCAGATGATAGGAGATTCTTCAACAAGTTCTGATGATGAACTAAAATTATGGAAAACTATGAGAAGTTCCTATGAACTATTGTCAAGATTAAAAAAAGTTCCAGTTATTGGCAATACACTATTTTCAATAGTGGATAACCTTCAAAATATCCCGCCACTTTATCCATTTAGAGATTTATCTGCCCCTGGCTATCAAACAAATCTTGTTTTTTCATACATTAAAAAAGGCATCGGTAAAAAGCTTTACGAAAAAGTAAACTCTCACCCTCTTCCAGTAATTTCAACTTATCCAATCGCAGCTTTAGTTTTTGATTATTATAATTATCCAGTTATATATAGTGTTGTCTGTGATGCTGAGATAAGTAGAGTGTATGTCGCAAAAAACCCTAAAAATAGTCGTATTCATTACCTGGCTCCAACAGGTAGATCTGTTCAAAGATTAAAACAATATGGAGTACCTGATGAAAGAATATTTTTAACAGGATTTCCACTTCCATTAGAATGTCTTGGTGATGAATCACTTAATATTTTAAGATATGATCTTGGTCAAAGATTATTTTATCTTGATCCAGAAAATAGATTCTGGCCTTTACATAAAGTGAATGTTGAACATTTTCTGGGTTCTGAAAATGTAATATTTAAAAATAAAAGGATTTTGTCTATAACCTATGCTGTTGGAGGAGCTGGAGCATTGAAAGAGGTTGGATATGAAATAGCAAAAAGCTTAAGAGAAAAAATATTGAAAAAAGAAGTTAAATTAAACCTTGTTGCCGGTTTGCGAGAAGAAGTTTACAATTATTTTAAGGATTGTGTAAAAGATTTAAATATTCCAGAAGATCTTATATACATCCTATACTCCAAAGATCCTCAAACATATTTTGATAAATTTGCAAAACTTATGAGAGTTACAGATATTCTCTGGACAAAACCATCCGAGCTTTCTTTCTATGCTGGTTTAGGTATTCCTATTGTCATGTGTGAACCAATTGGAGCTCAAGAAATTTACAATAAAAAATGGTTGCTTGAAATTCAGGCTGGTATACCTCAAGAAGATCCTAAATACACCGATCAATGGCTTTATGATCTTTACAGATATGGAAGGTTTGCTGAATCAGCCTGGGATGGATTTTTAAAAGCGAGAAAATTCGGAACATATAAAATTGCTGAAATTATAAAAACAGGTACATTTCAAAGAGAAACTAATCCATTAAAAAGATAATTTAATTTTAACTAAAATATATTATTATAGATTTTCTATTTTATCTTTGAAAAGGTGGAATAAAACAAGGTAAGCTAAAATTTCCTTATCCACCTTTTCAATTTTTTTAACAAAACCTTTTTCATTTATAAAAATTATTTCATTCTGATCCTGATTGAATCCCTCTTCCTCTTTATAAACCTTATTAATGCAAATGGCATTAAGTCTTTTCTTTTCTAATTTTTCTTTACCATTTTTTTCAATTTCATCTGTCTCGGCTGCAAAACCCAATATATTTAGATCTTTAAAATTATTTCTAATTTCACTTAATATATCTGGATTTTTAACAAATGTTAATGTTATTTCATCTGAATATTTTTTTATTTTATTTTCAAATTGCTCTTTTATTCTATAATCAGACGGAGCAGCAGACATAATAAGCCAGCTTATATCTTTTAAGTTTTCAATAATTTTATCTTTTAGCTCTATTGTCGTCTGAACTTTTATAGGAGAAAACCAATCAATTCTTGATTCAGAATAATTAGCAGTAATTGCTTTAAGATTACCTCCAAGTGAAGATATTGCATTCATAAAAGCAAATCCCATTTTACCGGAAGAACCATTTGATATATATCTAACTGGATCTATATATTCTCTTGTTGCCCCTGCTGTCACTAAAAATGAATTTTCACTTATAATTTTTTTAAGTTTATTATATCCATTATCAATGTAAGAATCTAAAATTGGTTTTATATGGATCAGTTCAACAATTTTAAGAAGTATTTTTTCAATATCTACAAACCTACCCTTTCCGACTTTACCGGTAGCAAGTTTTCCTGTATCTGGCATTATAAAGCTTATATTTCTTTTTAGTAGAATATCGATATTTTCAATTGTAGCAGGATTATTAAACATGTTATCATTCATTGATGGGACCATAAGTATATCTTTATTAAAGGCTAAAAGCATTGTCGATAGCATATCATCGGCAATACCGCATCGAAGTTTTGCTATACAATTTGCAGTAGCCGGAGCCACAACAAATAAATCTGCAAGTTCTGTTAGTGATATATGCGTTACATAACCCTTATCCGAAAACATTTCAGTTATGACATCATGCTCCGAAAGAGTTTTCATAGTAATTGGCGATATAAATTGCCTTGCACTTTCTGTCATAATTACATATACATCTGCCTGAGCTCTTCTAAGAGCTGAAACACAATTTGCAGCTTTATAGGCAGCAATTCCACCAGTTATGGCAAATAGTATTTTTTTCCCTTTTACATAATTTGAAAGTTCCATACAAGCCTCTTATTAAATTAAAAAAAAATCATTTTTTTCTCAAAAACACCTTTTCAAAATTAGTTTTATCAATTATAAAATATGTTGGTCTTCCATGTGGACAACATTCAAAATTTTCTTGATCTAAAAGCTTTTTTAAAAGTCTATTGGCATCATTTTCAACAAGTATATCGTTTTGCTTAATGGCAAGATGACATGCATTTTTTTCTACAATATACCTATAAAAATTTTTTACAAATTCACTTATACTATAGTTTTTTAAATTTTCCTGTGAATTGATAAAATTTTCAATTTGATCGATAAAATTTTTCTCATCATATGAAGGAACAATATCAGGTATGGAACATACCTGAAATTCATTATCACCAATTCTAACAATTTCCACTTTTGCTTCTTCGAATAAATGAATAATATTTTCTATATCCTTATCATTACTTATTTTGTTTCTATATTTATCTATTTTGATAATTTGTGGAAAAAGCAAATTTCTTCTTTTTTTATTTATATTGTTTATTAATATATTATATGTTATTCTTTCATCTGCAGCATGCTGATCGATTATCAATATATTATCATTAAATGAAAAAATTAGATATGTATTAAAAATCTGACATAAAAATTTTACTTTATCAATAAAATTTTTAATTTTTTGAAGATTTATTCTTTTTTGATAATCTTCAAAATCTTTTAATACAAAGTCTTTAGATACGAAGTCTTCATATTCTGATTCATTTATATATTTAATATGATCTATTGATCCACTTATATCTTTTTCTTCATACAAATCATTCTTTTCATTATCTACTTTTGTTTCAAAAACATAATTTTTATAATTATTTTTATCAATCATGATATAGTTTTCATCATAAAAACTGCTTTTTATTAATATTTCATCTAATTTTTTATTAATTATATCTAAAATAGATAAAATAAAATTGTTTTCATTGTATATTTTAATATTTTTCTTTGCTGGATGAACATTGCAATCTATAAGTTGTGGGTTCATTTCAACTTCCATAAAAAAATATGGATAAAAACCTTTTGGAAGATAATTTGAATAATAACCTTTAAGCCTTTTAAGCAAATTTTCATTTATCGCATTTCTTTTATTAAATGAAAAATGAAATATAGAGCGATTTTTAGAATATATCGATCTATTTGAAAATATCATTTTTATATTAGAAATTTGAAATTCCTCTAAAAGTTCTCGTTTTAATTTTTTAACATCTTCTACACCAATAAAAGCAAATTGATTTAAATCTATATCTGGATATATATCTTTAATTCTATTTTCCAGATTTTCAGAAGCACAAAATTCATATAATTTTTTTTTGCCAAATTGCAATGTAAAAGAAATATTATAAGAGGCAAAGGATTTATCAAAAAAGATCTGTTTAATATTATAAAATTCTTTATTCTTATCCTGAACAAATTTTTCCCTTGCAGGGATATTGAAAAACAGGTTTTTAACAGAAATTTTAGTACCATTTGAAAAAGGTATTTTCTTATGAATTATTTTTTTACCGCCATTCACAACTAGTTCAAAGCCTATTTCTTCATTAATGCTTTTAGATTTGATTTCTACATATGAAACACTTCCAATAGAAAATAATGCCTCTCCTCTAAAGCCAAGTGATTTTATATTACTCAAATCATCGAAATTTGAAATTTTAGAAGTTGCATGATTTGTAAATAATAAAAAGCTGTCATCAAATGATATACCTTTTCCATCATCCTCCAGAATTATTTTATATGAATTCTCATAATCTACAAATATATTAATATTTTTTGATTCTGCATCTACACTATTATCAATAAGCTCTCTTATTACTGATGCAGGACCATCAATTACTTCTCCAGCCTGTATTTTTGACCATACTTCTTTTGGTAATTTTTTAATCATTTAAACCTCTTAATTTATATATTAAATAATTCATTTTTTTTATATCCTTATTTGATTATTCTTTCATTGAGATATAAGCATTTTCATCAATATTTTTATGATATTAAATTTTAAAACTACTTTAACAATGCCATTAATCCATTTATAATAAATGAAACAGATATAGAACATATGGCTCCACTATAAAAAGAAGCTAAAGTATAAATAGAACCGCTATATTTCTGAACAAAACCAAGCATAACATCCATAGATGTTGCACCTCCGATTAAAATGGGCAAATGCGGATCTATTTTTGCTACAATTGGAGCCGAGATTATAGCTATTATTTCTCTAAATACATTATGGATAAAAGAATACATTGCTAAAATTGTAAATCCTTTCACTGAAAGCAAAACAGAAGATAATGAATACCATCCAAGACCACCATAAATAATCATTGATTCTAATAATTTTTTTTTAAAAATTAAGTAAAACAAAATTGAAGATATAAAACTTAATAAAATAGATTCAAATGGTAAAAAGAAGTTTTCTACCTTTAATCTTTGATTTTTCAAAATTAACAAATTTCTTCCTAAATCCATTCCAACAAATAATATTAAGATATACAAAACTTTTTCTGAAATATCATTTATAATTTCTTCATTAAGTTTAATCTTAAATAAATTATTTAATAAAAAATAAAAAATAAAGCCAAGAATAATAAATCCTATATTGATTAAGACTGCAATTATTTCATTAAAAGATAATAGATTTTTAGTTTTATAATTTCTATCCTCATCTTTAGAATATTTATTAAATGAATTTTTATTTTCATCTAATTTTTCTACTTTTTCAATATAATTTTTATCTATAATATTTTGACTATTATTAAATTCTTTTCTATCCTGCAATTTATATTTTTTATTAGACTCAAACTTTATTATTGATTTTATAAGCCGGGATTTTATAAAAGAATATAATAAAAAAACAATAAACAATATTATAACTGAAATAACAGACTGGAAAAAAAGATTTTTTTCAGTGGCAAAGATATAATTTTTATCTGCCAGTTTGTAACCCATCACAAAAAGCAAAAGGTAAATGGTCATCTGAAGAAGTTTAGAAATCAAATTAATTAATATTTTTTTTTCTCTTAAAATATAACCTATAAGTATTCCAGATATTAAATAAACAATTATTATTAACATAATAAATGACTATCTTAATCT
>JBKBTB010000089.1:0-6720 GCA_046291015.1 Exilispira sp.
TTGTGAGCAGAAAAAGAAACAGAATCTATATTATCTAATATAAATAAAGGTAATTTCAAAAAACCCTGAACAGCATCAGCATGAATTAAAATATTTTCATTGTATTTTCTGGCATATCTGGCTATCTTTTCAACTGGAAGTATAAGTCCATTTTCATTATTTACCCATTGTAAAACAAGTATATCTGGCTTAAATTTTTCAATCTCATTATAATATAAAGATAAAAGGTATTCTTCAATATCATCTGTTTCACTTTCATTTTTATAATTGCCTGATATTTCATAATTTGATTTATTTTTATATTTTTGTAATTTTTCATATAGTTGAGGATATAGAATACCTCTTAATTCAATATCACTTAAATTCTTTATTGTATCAACTATTGAAGGATGATCTGCCTCACAATACAATATCTTTAGTTTTCTATTTTTTATTTTCCCTTTAAGATAATTAAAATAGCCACAAATAGCGATATTATTTGACAGTGTGGCACTTGAAGTAAATATAAGCTCGCCATCATTTGCATTTATAATTTTTTTAAATTCTTCTTTTGATTTTTCTATGATCTGCCTCGAATTTTTCCCTTCCTTATGAAGTGATGATGGATTTGCAAAATTATTTTCTGATATTTCTATAAAAGATTTTAATGCGACTTCTAAAGGTTTTGTTGTCGCAGCATTGTCAAAATAAATCATATTTTAAAACCTTTCATCATTTTTTTATTAGCTTTCTGGAAAAATTTTTAACTATATCACTTATAAAACTTATTTTTAATAGCTTTGCTCCAGAATAAAATAGAACTAAATATAAAATTGAAAATATAGTCAGCTTTAAAATATCTATAAAAAATTCCAGAGTAAATGATGTCTTTGAAAACCCAATAAATTTATTTGAAATAAATAGCAATATTGTGAGAAATGTTGTTAAAAGTGTTATTTTGATTGCAAATATAAAATCCTTTTTATCCATAAAAACTTTTAATAGAAGTTTAGCGAGAAATGATAGCATTACAAGCTGGGTGAATGTATTTAATGTATTTGCGACAGCTATTGCATTAATGCCAAATATTGGAGTAAATATTTTAATATAGATAAAAAATATTAATATTGATATAGTTGAGACAATGACCTGCGATTTCCATATTTTATTCGAATAAAAAAGAGAAATATATATATTTGATAGGGTTATAAATATAATTCCCGGCATATAATAAGAAAAAATACTGGAAGTAGTTTTAACATCATTTAAGCTAAAAGCTCCATGATAAAAAATTATCTGGGTTATTGGTCTTGCAAAACCGATCATAAGACCAGTGATTGGTATTGTTAAAATCAATGAAAGTTGGATAGATCTTTTTAATGTATCATTTATCATTATACGGTCATTTTTTTGAACTAGCTCTGAAAATGATGGTAAAAAAACCTGGGACATTGCAACAGAAAATAAACCAACTGGCAATTGAAAAAGTCTCTGGGCAAGATAATGATAGGTTTGCCCACCATCAAACATTGATAGAAAATATGTAGAAATAAAAATATTTATCTGATATGTTGCAGAAGTAATTAAAGAAGGTCCCATTAATTTAAAGACCTCATATATATGATTCCATTTTTTAGGCCATTTAAATCTTATTTTTATGCCATATCTATATGCGAAAAACAGAACAAATAAAAGTTGAAAAATACCACCAAAAATAACAGCATATATGAAAAGCTGTAAAGATATTTTTTTTATCAAAGCAAAATAGATTACAACAATTATAAAAACCAGATTAAAAATCGATTGTGAAAAGGATGGTATAAAGAACTTAAAAATAGCATTCATTGAAGAAGAAAAAAATGATACAAGTGAGATAATAAAAAGATATGTAAAAAAATATCTTGAAAGATAGATTGTAGTAGAAATTTTTGTAGGTGAAAATTTATCAAATCCCTTGACAAGATATGGCATAAAAAAAGGCACAAAAATTATCAAAATAATTGTTATCAAAAGAAGCAAAATGATGAAAAAAGTAAAAAAATTAGATTGAAATTCTTCGGCTTCTTTTTTATCAGATATGCTTTTCAATACAGGAATATAACAATTTGTCATTGCTCCTTCTGCAAAAATAGATCTAAAGGTATTTGGCACTTTAAATGCTGCATTGAAAATATCCTGAACCGAAGGTTTAAAAAAGTGCGTAACAAAGGTATCCCTGAGAAGACCAAAAATTCTTGAAATAAGAATCCCAAAGGAGGAGCTAAATACATATTTTACAGTTTTTTTTGTACTCATTTATTTTCTAATAAAATTAAACTGAATAAATATTCTTTTATTTTGCATTTTATTGTTGCCTGAATTTTATTGTTTTAGATTCATATATTGTTCTATTATCAAATTTTAACTTTATGAAAAAATTCATATTCTTTTTCCCCTTTATATTAAATGAAAGTAAATAATGCAAACCATTATTATGACTTATCAATTCTTTATCATTTCTTGTTCTTATAGGCTGGATTTCCTCATTATCAAGAAAAAAAAGACTACATGATAATTTTGAAAAATCAAAATATTCTGGATTGCTTTCATTTAAAATATATAAGTCTACGATTATATTGTTTTCGGTTAATTCATATTCTATTTCAATAGAGAAGTTATCAACATAAACCTTATTTTCCTTATTTAGTCTATCTATTGCAGGTTTGTAGATGAAAAAAAATATAACAATTAGAAGTCCAACATTTGCCAATGTAAATATAACATTCCATTTTCTTGAAGTTTTTTTCTTTATCTGATATGATTTTCTTTCTTCGGGTTTTAAATAATACTTAAAATGATCCGACATAATTTTCCTATTAATTAAGTACTGCTATGATAAAGTGATTTTATAGAATATTCAAGCTGTTCTATCAAATTTTCTGTTATAACTGATTCAACAGAAACTTTTTTGTTATATAGATCCAGGGCGATTCTATCCTGCAAAGCAAGTAATATCTTTGCAGCATCATCAATATCATAGTTTGAAATAAGCGAAGCAAAAACACCGGCAATAAAATCGCCGGTTCCAGCTTTTGCAAACCCAGAAAAACAACCATTATTACAATATATACCTTTTTTACCGATAAAAAAACTTATATAATCTTTCATGAGTAAACCATCTATATAATTTGAACTAAAAAGTATCTTACCTTTATCTAAGAAGTTTTTTTGATTGTAGTCTATATTTTTATTAAAATTTTTATCAAAATTATCGCTAAAATTAGCGGTAAAATTATCTTTTGAATTCTTTTCAACAAAATTAAGATAAGAATCAAAAAGCCTTTCAAACTCTTTTTTATGAGGTGTAAAAACAATCTTTGAAGTTTTATTTTTTATAATTTGAACATATTTTTCAAAATTTTGAGAAATTATATTTAATCCATCTCCATCTATAATGATATTAATCTTTTTACTTACAATTTTACTCAATATTTTGAAAAACAGCTCTGGATAAATGCCAAAACCAGTTCCAATTATAACTGTATCTTTGAATTGTTTTTCAAAATCTTTTGAATTTACTTTCTGGTTTTCTTTTGAATCAACTTTTATTTCAAAATCTCGCGATATAAAATCAGTTTTATCTGAATTTATTTTGTATGGTATTGTTATAATATATGGAAAAGTTGTTTTACAAAGCTTTTCAAACTTTTCATCTATATAAAGATAAACATATCCAGCTCCACTTTTGAAGCTAGCTTTTGAAGCTATCAAAGGTGCTCCTAAAGTAGATAAAGAAGCTGATATTATAAAAACTTTTCCAAAATTTCCTTTATTGCTAAAAAAATCTCTTCTCTTTATAATATTTTTTATATTTTCTGGTTGAATCAGCTCTATAGAATTGATATTGTTATTAAAATTATCTATCCCCATATCACATGGTAATATTCTATATGAAATGCAATATTTCCTGTTTTCAACATAAAAAAATTCTGCTTTTGCCCATTGTAGCATAAGGCAGATATCGCTTTTTAATATTTTAGAACTACTATCAGTGGTACCGGAAGGCAAATCAATTGAAATGACAAAAGAATCGTTTCCCTTATATTCTTCAATAAATTCTATTTTTTTTATAAGATTTTCATTTAAAGGTGCTTTTAATCCTATACCGGTTACCCCATCTATTATAAAAGGTACAGTCAATATTTCACTTATTTTTGATTTACGATTACTATCTTCAATACTGAAATCATAAAAGGTAAGATTTTTAAAATTGATGTTTTCCAGTAATTTTTGTTGATATAATCTAAGTTCAGTTTTACCAGAGCCCATCAGTAATAGATTTACTTTATAATTTTTTCTTATACAAATTTTTCTTGCAACAGCTAAGGCATCAGCCCCATTGTTACCTGAACCAATAATAAAGGTTATTTCAGTATTTTTTATAAAAGCATCATATGCCTTTTTATACTTTAAAAAAAGATATTCATTAAGATAGGCTGGTTCAAAATCCTCAAAATCCCCTTCAAACAATTTTAATAAAAGATCGGATATAGAATTTGCGGCATTTTCCATTAATAATATTGGTTTATAGTCATAATCTTCAATAAGCTTTTTTTCAAGAAATTCTATTTGCTTAAAACTATATAATTTCAATTTTTTACCTTTTTTGTTATTATAAATTAGTAAAAACAAAATTAATTTTATCAAAATTACATATTGTAAAAAATCTTTTTAATTATTATAAATATTAATTATTATAAATTAATAAAAACTTTTAATTTATATTTTTAACATTAAATGATAAAATAAAATTATTTAATTTGAGGTTTTTAACTTGCTTAATGCCACTTCTGAAGCATAATAGAAAAAATATATTCTATCTTTTTTTATTGAAAATCCATAAATACTTCCATTTTCCCCTACAACAAGATTTTCAGTTGTAAGTATATCTTTTACTTTCATTATTCTTGTAATAAGTTGATCGCCTTTTATATTTTTAATAATCAATTTTGCAGTTGGTTCTGGTATTTTTTCTAAATATCTGATGTAAAAAATAAAGTTGCCTTCAGAAGAACCAAATGGAGTATCCAAAACAGATAATGTTATCTTCTGGACTCCATTTTCATCTTTTTCATTAACCAGTTTTTTATAATAGCTTAATTGCAATTTATTTTCATCTTTATCAAAATCAATTTTATAAACAGAATCAAATAGTAAATAATTTTTTTCATAGAACAATACATGGATACCTGCGAATCCATCTGGTGTTACTACGGGATTACCAAACTCGGAAGCAATTATATGATTACTCTTTTCTGGCGGTTCAACATCTTTTAAATAAAAATAAACAATAGAAGCATTTTCACATAACTGCTGGAAAAATTTATATATCTGATAATTATCCTGATTTTCAATCTGAGTTGATTGATTTTCTTCTTTATTATTATCTACATTTATTTCATTAAATTTTTCATTTAAATCTGGCTCCTGCATTTTTACCATATCTGGAAGATTAACAACCTGACTGTCTTGATATTCTGATTTTAATGAAAATTTTATAAAACAGCTTATGGAAGTAGTGTTTGCTAATGCAGAGGGAAGACCAGTATTTTCATAAATTGTTGGTAAAATAAAAGATATATAGTTCGTTCCATCCAGTTTTTTCCCATCTTTATTTGAACCTTCTGATAGATCCTCTTTTGTATGAAATATTGAAGAATTATGGGGAAATGAAGGATGATTTTCACTTAATCCAATTATTTTTAAGAAATCTCCATACTGATTGAAAACCATGTAAAAGGTGTAAAAATTGATATAGTTTTCATTACTTTTTGAAAAATTATTTATACTTTCAAAATAAGATAATTTTTCAAGAAAATCTTTGTTCTTTTCACTATCTAAAAGATAAAAAATTTTATGATCCTGATCCGAATAATTTGATAAAAACCCGGCACAATCATCGATAGAATTACCAGAACTTCCTTTAATAATTACCTTCAAGTAAATATTATCATTAAAATCTACGGAAATGCCCGTGACTTCTGGAAGGGGGAAAGTTCTATTTATTTTTACTGTTCTCTGATCTTCATCAAGTGATTTCATTATTTTTTCTTTATCAACTCCAAAACCACTTGTGGTTGGTGAAATATTCTGAATAATTAAAATTTTATCACCATTTCTTGAATATTTGTATAAAGTTTTAGACGAATTATCAAAAAAATATATATAATATTTTCTATAAAAGATAAATGATGGTGGATTTTTTGGATAAACTTCCTGATTTCCAATATTTTCTTGAGGAATATATTTTGCATTGAATAAATTTATTCTTTTAATCTCAACACCAATAGAATTCTGACAGGAAAAAATTACAGATAATATAATTAAGAAAAGAATAATTGAAATAGCTTTTAATATTTTAATATTAAATATCCTCATATTAATCCTTTGTAATTTTTTTTATAAATCAATCAGGATAATATTACATTTTCTATATAAGAATATATCTGTTGTTTACCTTCTTTTGTAAGTGAGGAAAAAGGTATTACAAGATTTTTGTCACAGGCAAATCTCTCAATAAAATTTGACTTTATTCCACTAACCTTACTTTTGGCAATTTTATCTATTTTTGTTAAAATATAAAGAATGGGGATTTTATTAATTTTTATATATTCAATCAACTGATAGTCTATCTCATCTGGCTTTCTTCTACAATCTATAAGAAAAAAAATATATTTTCTAATCTTTCTCATATTAAAAAAG
>JBKBTB010000090.1:0-6692 GCA_046291015.1 Exilispira sp.
CTATTGAAGTTGAAGGAGATAATGGAGTAAAAAGAAAGACTTCTATTATTAATGTAAACCCTCACAACCCTGAACATGATAGTTTTGATGTAAAGCTTCCAGAAGGAGTTTATAGATTTAGAAAAGAAGTTGATGAGAAGGGTAACATCTTTTATCGTTATTTTAAGATACCTTCAGCAAATGATAATAATCCAAGTTGGGGCATGGTAAGTGGTTTTCATTTGGGTACGGAAAATAAACCTAGGTCGTGGGTTGAGTTTAGTAAAGCATTATTTCTTGTGCCTTCACCTCAAGAGGATAATTCAGGAAATTTAAAATTACCTCTACCATTTTTTTATTATTTAGCTTTTTACAAAAGTTGAATTAAAAATTATTATAGATGGTAAAAGCAGAATAATAAGATTATAAACTTATAAAAACATAAGGATAATCCATTATGAATAGTTTTGGAAGAATATTTAAGATAACAATTTTTGGCGAATCACATGGGCCTTATATTGGGGTAACTATTGATGGTGTATTACCAGGACTGGATATTTGTGAAAAAGATTTTGAAAATGACCTGAAAAGAAGAAACCCATCTTCGCCCTATTTAACTGAAAGAAAAGAAACAGATGCGCCTAAGATTATTTCGGGTATTTTTAATGGCAATACAACTGGTGCACCACTTACAATAATATTTGAAAATAAAAATATAGATTCTTCATTTTATGAAATGATTAAAGATATTCCAAGACCATCACATGCTGATTTTGCTTCAAGAATCAAATATAAAGGATTTAATGATTATAGAGGTGGTGGAATTTTTTCTGCAAGATTAACAGTAGCAATGGTTGCAGCCGGGGTTGTCGCAAAAAAGATTATAAATAAGATAAATAAAAATATAAAGATCAATTCTTATATAATATCTTTAGCAAACACAAATTATCCTTCTAAAGAAGCAGAAGAAATATTAAAAAAGGCAAAAGAAGAAGGGAATACTGTTGGAGGGGAGATTAAAACTATTATAACTGGATTAAATCCCGGTATCGGTCAGCCACTTTTCGATGGAGTTGAATCCTATTTAAGCCATATACTTTTTGCGATACCATCCATTAAGGCAATATCTTTTGGGCAAGGCTTTGAATCAAGTAAAATGTATGGTTCGGATTATATAGATGTTTTCCTTGATTCAGATGGTAGAACAAAGACAAATAATAGTGGAGGAATAAATGGTGGATTAACAAATGGAAACGATATTATATTTACTTGCTACTTCAGGCCCCCTTCATCAATGAAAAAAGAGGTTGAAACAGTAAATTTAAGAACAAATAAAAAAGTTAATCTTCCATTTGAAGGAAGATATGATGTAGCTCCGATTTTAAGAGCTGCTGTTATTGTAGAAGCAGCTTGTGCTATAGGACTTGTTGATTTATTATTGATAAATAATTTTTTATATAAGTAATTTACTTAAATTCGTTAATTAATTATATAATTTATTTTATTATTACAAAAATTAAGCGGGGCATTGAACCCCGCTATTTCTTAATCTTTTGTTTGAGACTATAATAAATTAATAAATTTCAATCGAATAAATAGTTACATCCCATGTCCAACCATGACACCATATTATAATATTTGCTATTGCAGAACCATTAGGTATAGAACTACCATTTAAACAAGTCTCGGGCAAAGTAAATGTTTCGATAATCTGTTGATTAGGAGCAAGATTAGCTTTTAAATATCCTCCCTCAGCATACCCTGATGAAGTTGTAAATGCAGCTATTGTATAACGAGTATCGCCTATTACAATATCTATTTTTACCGGGGCTTCGTAGTATGGGCTCTGTGTAGTACCTCCTGAATATTGATCAATTTTAAAACTGATTTTTATGGTTTTTCCTGAACCGGTTACAAAGTTAGTTATAGTAGAAGATTTCATATACATTTGTGTGCCATTAGAATTCGACTTTGTTGTATACATTCTAACAGAGCCTATAGCTAAATCTATTTTGGGCCATGTTTGTTCAGGTGTCCAGATATCAAATGTCCAGTCAGGCAAATAATCTCCATTTGTTTTATTTAAATAATTAGAGATATTTGTAGAATCAGTATACACTATATCATTATCAACAAAACCTGTTTTGTCAAAATATCCATTTGCTATTATATTTTGTGCTCCAGAAGAATAAGTAAAAGATACAATAGACTTATCGCTTGTATTTCCATTTGCATCATATCCTTCAGCTATAATTCTATATATTTGCCCGTTTTCTAATCCAGACAGTGTTAATGTTACTTCAAAATTCCCTGAACTAACATCATAATCCCAGCCAGAAATATTTTTATCCTCAATCCATACTTTGACTTTTTTTTGATCACCATCTATATCTTCAATAGTACCTTTTACCAATAAACTAGTTCCACTTACTGTAGCATTATTTAGGGGATCTGTAATTGTAACCTGCGGTTTGCTCCCAAAAATCAATGAGCAAAGCTGCATTGAAAACAAAAATAAAGAAAGAAATATAATTAATATGATATAAAATTTTGCTTTCATAATAAAACCTCCTACTTAATAGTTTAATTAAAAAAGTTTATATTTTTTACTTTATAATTATAATAATGCATTTTTTTAATTTTTCAACTTTTTTTATTATTAATTATATTAAATAAATTTATTATTATTAGCTCTGAAAACTATTTTTAACTTATTATATTTTATTTTAGATTTATATTCCTAATTTCTTTTACTTTGGGTCAATAATTTTAAGATTTTTACTAATTTAAACCGAATGAAATTTTAAAAATTAATTTATTCTAAAATAATTGAAATTTTTTTAATAATTTTTATTGAGTGAAAAAGTAAAGGCCGATATTTTTACTATGAAAAAAGAAAGATTGCATTTAGTCATAATATTTTTTTTACTAATATTCTTTATCTTCAATTTATTTTCATTAAAAATATTATCCCAGACTCATTTTATAAATTTTTCTATACTTTCAATGTTCAGAACCTGTGAAATGATTGAAATTACTGGAAATGAAGATCAATTTGATATTATTTTAAATACTTTTTTTAATTATTCTTATAATCTTTCTTCAAACTGGTTTTTGTTTTTATCTATAGACTTAAATTTTCGCCTGCCTTATTCTACAAAAGCAAGATTTTACGAATATTTCGCACCAGATATAATAGAAGCTAAATGCATTGGTTTTTATTTTATAAACAAAGTTTTGAGTTTTAATTTTGAATATGCCCAAAATTTAGCACTTGGTTATCATTTTGAAAACTATTATCCTGCAACAGTTCAAAAACTTCCATCATATCCTTTTGGTAGCCATTATTATGGAGATATAAATACTACATATGATTATACTTTTTATCTTCCTTATCCAGCTTTTATGCTTGGAGGTAAGCAACTTCCAATATACTATGTAAATGCCATTTATTTATATGATTGTCAGTTTTACCTCAGATGGAATTTTAATAAATTTTATTTGATAATAGGCACATCAACAGGAGATCTTGGTCTTGATTCAAACTCATCAAAATCTGCAATAGTACAAATTGGATATGAAAATAATAGATTAAAATTATTTTTATCTATGAATTTAACAGAAAAAGGTTCAGTTCCTATAAAAATTCATAGCCAGTTTTTCACACTTTATTTTAATTATATAGACGATAATTTTATCTTTGCAATTGAAGGATTGTTTAACCTTCATGGAATAAGAGATCCACGGTTAAATCCATATACCGGGATAAATGATATTAATATTGAAATTTTCAACTATGGAAGTGGGCTTTTTATACCTGATGATTTACCAAATATTATAGATCCAGCAGGGACTGATGGTAAAATGCCACCTCTTTTAGGTGCTGGTGGTTTTATATATTTATCATACATTTTTTATTTTAATGATTATTCATTTTTAAAAATATTTGCTCATTTTTCACTTTATGATCCAAATATTAAAGATGAAAGCCATATTATTTATAAGTTAAAATATAGAGTTGTTTTAGGATTTAATTTAACTCAGTCAATTTATTCTATGATTTTAGGTGCAACTTTTACATATGATAAGGTTTTTCTACAAATACCGCAGTTTTATGAGGCTGAAAGTAGGGTGTTTCATCATATTGCAAACTATGATTTAATTATTTGCATTATAATATCTGTATGAAAATATTATTTTTAAAAAATATATTAAAATAGACTAATTTTATTTAACTATCAAGTAGATTTGCCTTCTGATTTATTTGTTGATCTACTTTAAACTTTTTAACCTCTTTCATCAATATCTCAACACTCTTTTTATTATCCTCAGTCATCGTATTTACATCATTAACTGCACTTATAACTTTTTCTGCTTCTGTTGAAATTTCATTTATTCTTCTGGATATTTCATAAGTATTATTATTCATATTTCTGGATTCTCCTACAACTTCTTTACTTCCATTCAACATCTCATAAGAGCTTGATTTAACTCTCTGAGTAATATCATTAAGCTGAGATATTGCTTCAATTATTTGAGAACTACCTGTAGACTGCTCTTCCATTGCTTTTCTTATATTATTTTCTTGTTCTGAAATTGTTTTTATCTCTGAGTTTATCTTATTAAATTTATTTAAGATATCCTCTGTTGAATTTGTAATATTCTCAATAGAGGTTTTAATTTTGCTAAGAAGTTCAGCGACAATTTTTGCTTGATTTTCTGAAGATTCTGCAAGTTTTCTAACTTCTTCGGCAACAATAGCGAAACCTCTACCGCTATCACCTGCATGGGCAGCTTCTATTGCAGCATTCATTGCCAGAAGATTTGTCTGACTTGCAATATTTTGGATAACTTCACTTATTTCAAGTATACCTTCAGATTCTTTTGCTACCTGCTGAATATCTGATGTTATCTTTTCAAGAGACTCTTTACCATATTCCGATAATTGAGTCAAATTACTGATATTTTCATTGTTTTTTATAAGTGTCTGAGTAACATTATTAATATTAATCATCATCTCTTTAATTGCAGCAGATGATTCCGTTACATTTGCCGATTGATTTTCAATTAGTTGATTCAAATTTTCAATACCTTTAATTATATTATCCATGGTTGCAGTAGTTTGAGTTACACTTGCAGTTTGATTAATGATTTGATTTTTAATATTATGTATATTTTCTATAATTTGATTTATTGAATTTGATGTTTCATTCATTTTTAAAGATAAATTTATACTTAAATTTTCAATTTTTGAAGATTGACCTAAAATTTCAAAAACAAGTTTTCGAATTTTAAATATTGCATTATTAAAATTATTGGATAAATCTCCAAGTTCATCTCTGGATTTTATATCAAGTTTAATTGTTAAGTCCCCATTTGAAAATGGTTCAAATATTTTAATAAAACCTTTTATTGGTTTAATTATTTGTTTAGGTATTATTATTATTGGCACAAATATTGTTGTAATTATTAGTAAAATAAAAGAAATTAAAATAACTATTAATGTCAGATTAATAGCTTCATTTTTTTTCTTATTTATATCTAATAAAATTTTATCTTTATGTTCTTCAATATCCACACTCAATTTTTCAAGTTCATCTATTTTTGCAATTGCTTCATCAAATCTATTTTCATTAAATAAAGAATTTATTGAAACAACTTTAATATAATAGGAAATATAATCTTTTTTAAATTTACCGACTTCATTTCTATCAATAAGATTTTTTTCTATAATATAATCAATTATTGACAATATATCTCGAGATAAATTAGCAGAATTTATTGCGTATTTATAATTAGTTGTAAGTATACCATCTCTAACTGATACATCGATCTTTTCAATATTTTCTGATATATCCCTAACCTTTGTGTACAAATCAATAACTCTTATTATATTATTCAAACTAACATAAATCAACATTAAACAAAATATAACTAAAATTGATACTATAAAAAAAGGTAAAGTTATTTTTATATTGATTGAATTTTTCATATTAATAAATTTCTTTTATATTTTTTATTTATAAGCAATAAAACCTTCTTCTTCTATAATTTTTTTTGATTCTTCTGTAAAAATAAAATTGATGAAATTTTTAATATCCTGATTCTCTTTAATATAAACGAGATTCAAAGTCCTAATTATAGGATATTTGCCAGATATTATGTTCTCAACCGTTGGGACAATTTTATCAATAGTAAGTATCTTTATAGGCATACCTTCTTTAATTAATTTTTGAGCTGTACCGATTGAAACATAACCTATTGCATTTGGAATACCTCCAACAATAGTAGCCATCTCGAGATTTGAACCAATTTCAAAGGCAGATGGGATTATTTTCCCATTTTTGCCATCATTATTTCTTTTGAAATGAAGTAGACCAGAATAATGTTCAAACAATTCAAGTGTTGATCTTCCAATCTCTTTTGTAACAACAATTATTTCCTTATTATAATTACAATATTCATTCCAATTTAATACTTTTCCAGTATATATTTCAATTAGCTGATCTCTTGTAATCTCATTAATCGGATTTTCTATATTAACAATAATTGCCAATCCATCAATAGCTATTGTAGTAAATTTTAATTTTTTAATTTCTTCAGGATACAGTTCTCTTGAAACCATTCCAATATCTGATATACCATTTATGGTATTTTTGATTCCTGCTCCACTTCCTCCTGCTTCTACAACAACTTTAATAGAATATTTTTGA
>JBKBTB010000091.1:0-6670 GCA_046291015.1 Exilispira sp.
AGTTAAGGAAAGTGGTAAACCAGTCGTTTTTATGCATAAGAAAGGTATACCAAAAGATATGCAGCAAAATCCATATTATGAAAATTTAATAGATGAGGTATTTCAATTTTTTAAAAACAGGATAAATTTTTGTATTGAAAATGAAATAGATGAAGATAAAATAATAATAGATCCAGGTATTGGTTTTGGCAAAAGATATTGTGATAATCTTATATTGACAAAGTACCTTGGAGTTTTTAAGACCTTAAAAAAACCTATTTTATACGCTGGTTCACGAAAAAGTTTTATTGGTAAAGCTATTTCAGAAATATCCAAAAATAACGAAATTGTTCCGCCAGAGGGTAGACTATACGGTTCTTTAGCGGCACATTTTTTGGCATCAAATGTTGCTAAAATATTAAGAGTTCATGATTATGAACAAACAAGACAGATGGAAATTTTAAGACAGAAGATTTATGAGGTAAATAGATTTGAATGCAATTAATATTTTAAAAATTATCCTCAGAAATTATTTTATACCTGTTTTAGATATAATTACAATGACTTTTGTCATATTTTATATTTATCTTTTCATTCAAAAATCAAAGGCAGTTGATCTTGCAAAAGGTTTGTTAATAATACTTGTTGTTTTTTTTATTATGGAATTAATAGGTTTCCCTGTAATTTCATGGCTTTTTGATAAATTACTTTATAATATTCTATTATTAATAATTATTTTATTTTCCCCTGAAATTAGAGTAATACTTATGAATGTTGGTAAAGACACATCAAGGATACTTCGGACTCAAAAAGATGAAGATTCATTACAAAAAATTATTTCCAGTATAATAAAATTGTCAAGCAGAAAGGATGGAGCAATATTTGTATTTGCAAGAAAAGATAATCTTTTTGACCTTCTTTCAAGCTATGTAAGATGGGATGCCGAGGTTTCAGAAGAAGTAATACTTTTTCTTTTTGATAAAAAATCCATTTTCCATGATGGCGCAATCATCATAGATAATAATTTCAGAATAAAAGCAGTTTCAGCGATATTGCCATTAACTGATGCACCAGCTGATTCCAACATTCTTGAAAAACATATTGGAACAAGACATAGAGCCGGACTTGGTATTTCTGAAAAATCTGATGCTATTGCAATTGTTGTTTCTGAGGAAACCGGACATATTTCAATATTTGATGATGGAAATCCTTATATGAATATTCCAGCTCATAATTTAAAGGCTACTCTGGTGGAACACCTATTTAGAGAAAATGAAGAGGAAACCAAAATTGAATTTACCGATGAAGATAAAAAATAGACATAAAATTAAAATTAACAAAGCATAAAAATTAAAAAAGATTAAAAATTATAGTGATCAGTTACAAGAAAAAGGAATTTAAATGTTTCGAGATAATAATTTAAGAGTAAAACAGCTTTTTTATCAGCTTTTAAAAGATATAAAAGAACATCCTATACCTTTTTTAATTTCTCTTCTTCTTTCATTTATGCTTTTTTATTATATTACAAATATTGGTATTCAAAGCTTGCTTACAGTTGGAGAGCTTCAGTATAGATTAAAATCAAATGATTTGTTTATTATAAATAAAAAGAATATAAAGATTAAAATTACTTTAAGGGGAAAACCAGATGACTTAAAACTTGTAAACGAAGATATTATAAAAGCATATATCGATATAGATGCCACAAAACCCGGCGATTATACATACAAAGTAATTGTAGATAAATCTTATCTTCCGGATAATATAAAGGTGGTGAAGTCAGATCCGTCATATATTAAGGTTTCACTGGATAAAACATTTAAGAAAAAAGTTAAAATTGAACCAAATATCACTGGTAAATGTGAAAAGGGATATTCTGTAGCCCGGATTACTTTTACAAAAGGTCAATATATCCTGCTTGAAGGTCCATATTCCATTCTTTCAAAAATTGATTATATTAAGACTTCTGAAATATCTGTTGATGGGCTTAACTTTCCATTAACTGTGCCAGTAAAGTTAGAAAATGAATTTCTTAAAATAATATCACCCGTCGATAATCAGATAATTATTGATATTCGACCTACAAGTGTACTGAAGGTGATTGACGATATTGCAATACTTCTGGCAAATAAAAATAATAAATATGATTATACTCTTTCTACCAATAAGTTTAGTGCTAACCTGCTTTTAATTGAAGAAGATCAAGATAAAATATCTTCTTCTGATCTTATTTTTGTAATAGATTGCAAATATTTTACTTCTATTGGCACTTATACTATTAAGATAATACCTAAAACAAATTCTGGTATAAACATATTAAATACAAATCCAGAGTTTGTTCAGCTAACAATTACAAATAATGAAAATTATAACGATGATTAAAAAAGGATCAAAATAAGACACAAAAATTCAGGAGGGAAAATTGGATAGAGTTTTGCCATGTAGATTGGGAGTTAATATTGATCATTTTGCTACTTTAAGAAATGCAAGAAAAGAAGGGTTTCCATCGATAGTTTTAGCTGCGACAAAAGCCATAGATGCCGGTGCTGATATGGTTGTATGTCACCTTCGTGAAGACAGAAGGCATATAAATGATGAAGATTTATATTTACTTAAAAAGGTAGTTCAAAAAGACTTAGATCTTGAAATGGCTTTAAGGGATGATGTTATAAATATTTCCTTAGATGTCAAACCAGATAAGGTAACGATTGTTCCAGAGAAAAGAGAGGAGGTTACAACGGAAGGAGGACTGGATGTTAAGAAGCATTTTGATCAATTAAAAGATCTTGTTAAAGAATATAAAAAAAATAATATCGAGACTTTTTTATTTATTGAACCTGATATAGAAGTTATAGAGCTTTGTGCAAAGCTCGAAGTTGATGGTATAGAACTTCATACGGGAAAATATAGCAGAGCCAAAGGTAAAAATGTGATTCATGAATATAAAAGAATAAAAATAGCTGGTGAGAAAGGGAAAGAAAGTGGTCTTTTAGTAGCTGCAGGACATGGATTAGATTATCAGAATACACCATTGATAGTATCAATTCCTGAAATATTTGAACTTAATATAGGTTTTTCCATAATTAGTCACTCTCTTTTTGTTGGGTTTGAAAATGCAGTAAGACAGATGAAAGAAATTATAATAGCCAGCAGATTTAATTAAGAAATTTAAGTAATAAGAAGATTTAATTAAACTGAATTAATTGATTTAGATAAATATTGATTTAGGTATATATTATAGGTATATATTTTAGATATATTTATTAATACAGCACAATTTGCTATTGACAATAATATAATCTCTGTTAATTCTTTAATCGATTTATGATTGCGGGCTAGTGTAATGGCAGCACGACAGACTCTGGCTCTGTTTGTGAGGGTTCAAATCCTTCGCCCGCAGTTTTGAGCTATCCTTTTGTTATGAAGGATAGCTTTTTTTATTTAGTAAAGATATTCAAATTGATTTTTTTTAGCTTGTAATTATATAATTATCAATTATTTTTTATTTGAAATAACTTATTATAAATTTATTAAGGGAAAATATGGGAAAAAAAAATTACAATGATTACCTTAGCTTTCATCATAATTAATTCTTTCATATTTATGATGGGCTGTAATGTTGAACCTATAATAAATAATGATTCCAGCTGGCTTGTTTTAGTCTATCTTGATGGAGATAATAATCTTGAAAAAGCAGCAATAGATGATTTTAATGAGATGGAATCTGCGATGTATAAATTAAACAATGATGGGCTAAATATTTTGGCTTTATTTGATAGGACTTCTGGATATGATTCAACAAATGGTGATTGGACTGGAACAAGACTATATTATATCGAGCTTGATAATGATTTAAATAATATAAATTCTACATTATTATAAGACTATGGTGAACTTGATATGGGAAATCCTTCGACATTAAATAACTTTATTACTTACGCAAAACAGAATTTCAGATATCAACATTTAATGTTAATTTTGTGGAATCATGGTGGTGGTGCAAGGGTAAAGTCTGATAGAAGATCCATTTCAACTACCATAGAAAAAGCAGTATGCTGGGACGATACAAGTTCTGGTTCCTGCCTATATCTTGATGAACTTCAAACAGTTTTGTCCTTTCAATTTTCTTCTTCAAATAAGCTTGATATTTTAGGTTTTGATGCATGTCTTATGGCAACAGTTGAAGTTGCCTATGAGTTGAAAGATTTAGTTTCATATATGGTGGCATCTATGCATACAGAGCAGGGAGATGGCTGGAATTATGTAAGTCTTTTTTATGGTGGTACTGCAAATTGTCCAGTATTAGACCCAACCAGTATTACACCAGAGCAATTAGCCATAAGAGCCGTAAAAAGTTACCATGATTTTATTGAAACTCACCTTACGAATTCTGCTGAAACAATGTCAGCTGTCGATTTATCTAAGATTGAAGATATAAAGACAGCTTGCTGGAATTTAGCGTCTATTTTAGATGATGATCCAGAATATAAAACAATTTATCAATCAATTCTTGATGATAATGTTACCGTTCATTTCTGGAAAAATTTAGAGGAATCATTGAGTTTTCCATATATAGATTTATATGATTTTATGGATTTTATTGTTGAATATTATTCAAGCTATTCTGATATTATCAATGCCGCAAAAGCTATTCAAGCAGCAATGATATCGGCAGTCTTATATGCTTATTCAGATGATGGATATAATGGAGAAACTTACTATTTTGGTGATGGCGTAACTGTAGGTAGAGGTCTTTCTATATTTGTAACTCGTGGACATGAATTAGTTGATGGTTATTCAGCTTATGCCTATCAATGGTGGTACACAAGTGTGGATACAAATCAATGGTGGCAAGGGGGGCATTATTATGGTAAAATAGACTTTGCATATTCTGACGAAGATGGAATAGTTGAAAGCTGGCGAGAGCTTTTTGAATTCTGGTATGATAATGGAACTAATTATACACCATCGAGTTATTAATCTATATTCATATAAATTTAGTAAAGTTAAAAAAGAATAATGGGGGAAAAATGCTTGTTTCTACTACACCAAATCTTGAAGGTAAGACTATTAAATCATATCTTGGTATTGTAAGTGGCGAAGCAATACTTGGCGCAAATATTTTTAGAGATTTTTTTGCAAATATTACAGATATTATTGGAGGTCGGGCATCTTCTTATGAATCTGAGCTTAGAAAGGCAAAGGAAATTGCATTGAATGAGATGATGCAAGAAGCACGTTATCTTGGCGCAAATGCAGTTGTTGGAGTCGATCTTGACTATGAGACCATCGGGCAGAGCATGCTTATGGTAAGTGCAAGCGGAACTGCTGTTGTTTACGAAGAATAATATAATTTATTAAAATAATTTGTGAAAATACTAAATAGATTATTTGTTTTTTTCATTGTTAAATCATTGAATTTTATTCAATTTAAGAAATTTTTTTATAAAAGACTGGATAATCCTCCCAGAAAAGTTAAAATATTTTCAAATCTTAAAACCAATAAGAATTACATTGTTGAAATATTTAATATAGATAGTTATCCAGTTTATACAATATATAAAAATTACTCTATGCATGAAAAAAAAGCCAGATTTAAAAAATATGATAGTAATGATCAATATTTAAGTCAAAAGTTACCAAAAAATCATATAATTTTTTTTCATGGTGGTGGATATATTTTTAAAGAAACTTATGGGCATAAAGTACTGGTATTTAAATTATTAAAAATGCTCGATATAAAGATTTCTTTTTTTGATTATCCTCTTGCCCCTGAAAATGATTATAAAAAAACATTGGAAATTGTTGAAAAGGGCTATTTTAAGCTTTTAGAAAAATATCCTGATGATGATTTTATATTTATGGGGGATTCAGCTGGAGGCGGGCTTGCTCTTGCATTTAATATAAAATTAATAAAAGACAATTTAAATTATTTACCAAAGCGTATCCCCCGAAAATCTATTTTGCTTTCTCCCTGGCTTGATCTTTCTCTTTCAAATCCAGATATTAAACAATATGAAAAAAAGGACCCAATTTTAAGTTATGAAATATTGAAAAAAGCTGCTTTAATGTATTCTAAAGCAAAAGATCTTTCTGATCCCATATTAAAAAACCCTTTGTTATCTCCTATATATAGAAATTTTGATGATGATGGACAAATTTTAATCTTTACTGGAACAAACGAAATATTATATCCTGATTGCTTACTTTTCGAACAAAAAGTAAAAAATTCAAAAAACAGATCTATAAAATTAATAATTGAAGAAGAATTTATCCATGATTGGCTTGTCTTTCCATTTCCCGGTAAAAAGAAAGCCTTTATCGAAATAGCAAAATTTATTAATTCGTAAAATAAATAATTCACAAGTGAATATTAAATTTGCTGATAATTCTTTTAAAATTATATTGAAATTATCTTTAATTTTGATTATTTAAATATGTAATATAAAATTAATGCAA
Organism: Exilispira sp.; assembly: GCA_046291015.1. Classification (GTDB taxonomy): domain Bacteria; phylum Spirochaetota; class JAAYUW01; order JAAYUW01; family JAAYUW01; genus Exilispira. The sequence continues at coordinate 6,439 of JBKBTB010000091.1, forward strand.
TATAGATTGATTAAACTATTTATAATTGTTTTAGTAGGGTTATTTTATGAAAATTTATAATTTTGATTCTTTAGAAGATATATCCGGTGAAAATGGGAAAAATGAGGGGTATAAAGCAGTTAAGATGAAAACATCTTTTGGTCCTGAAATTGCCAGGGTTACAATTAATCCTTTTGGTAAAGTATTGCCTCATAAAGCCGATGTTAATGTTATATTTTTTGTTACTAAAGGG
>JBKBTB010000092.1:0-6653 GCA_046291015.1 Exilispira sp.
TGAAAAAATAATAATTAAAATTCCAATTAATTTATTTATACCAATTGATTCAAAAAGAAATATGTAATTTAAAGATAGAACAATTATTGGTTTTAAATAAAATACTAAAGAAACCTTGACAGCGTCAAGATTTTTTAATGCATAAAAGTAAGTGATATATGCAAATCCTGTTGTTCCGAAAGAAAGAATAGATAAAAATATTATTTTTTCAATATTTATAAAATTAAAAAAAACAAATATACTGGATTTAAATAGTAATAACGAAATAAATAATAATAATAAACCATTTGAAATAAATGATAATGAATTTAAGGTTAATGCTGAAACTTTGTTCAATAGTTTTTTGGTTAAAATTGTGTATGTTGCAAAACTAATAGATGCTAATATGGCTAAGGATATTGAAATTAAATTATCCCCCACATCTTTTTTGTATATAATAAGAAAAATACCTGCAACTCCAAATAATAGCAAAGTTAACCTTATTAAATTTATGGCTATAAAATTATTATTTTTTACCCTGTTATCAATATTTTCAATAATTGTGTTAATAATATAAACAAAAACAGGATTAGAACTAATAATAATTGCTGATGTGGTAGCATTACCTGTTTTTACGGCAAATTGTAAAGAAAGCATTGCTATACAGACATTTAAAAAACCGGTTAATATAACTTTTATTTTTAATAAATTATCTAATAATTTTAATTCTTTTAATATAGCAGTTAAATTCAAGATAAATATTATTAAACCTCCTAAAAAGAATCTTAATCCCGTTAATGCTACCGAATCCAAGTCAATTCTTTTTGAAATAATTTCAAATAATGAAAAGAAAAAAAGAGTAAATATTAAGGAGAATATTATCTTTAATTTATTAAATATTTCTTTTTTCCCAGACAAGTTGACCACAGGCTCCTTTGATTTTTTCTCCTCTTTTATATCTTATTGAAAAATTTATACCAGAATTTTCTAATTCTGAAATAATTCTATTTTCATTTTTTGATGATTTAAATTCTAATCCATCAATTTCGTTATATGATATTAAATTAACAAAGGCAGAAAATCTTTTTGCCAATTTAATCAATTCGGCTATAGACTTTTTATCATCAGTTATACCTTCTAATAAAATATATTCAAATGTTATTCTTTTTTTTGTATACTTAATATAGTAATCACATTCCTTAATTAAATCAGATATTTTGAGTGAATTAGGCATGATAATTCTACGAATTTCGTCGAATGGTGAATGTAATGATATAGATAGTTTTACAGGTAAATTTAATTCGATAGCTTTTATAGAAAACCCACGTACTCCTGATGTTGAAATAGTTATTCTTCTGGGAGAATAAGGGTCAATTTTGTTTTTAACAAGGGCATATATAAAATTTTTAGTATTTTCAAAATTAAGAAATGGTTCTCCCATTCCCATTAAGACAATATTATCTATTTGACCAAAAAGGCTTTTGGTTATCAAATATTCCCATAGCATCTCGCTTGAAGTAAGATTTCGTGAAAAACCAACCTTTCCTGTCGCACAAAATTTGCAATCCATGGCACAACCAATTTGTGTGGATAAACATAATGTCCTTCTTTTATTTTTATCTTGAAGAATAACTATTTCAATAAGAAAATCATCAATAGTTTGAAATAGAAGTTTAATGGTATTGGTTTGATCTTCTTTAAGAGTATCAATTATCTTCAATGGCAATATTTCAATATTTTTAAAAAAGAAATCTTTGCTTTTATTGTCTATATTTGTCATATTTTCAATATTAAAAATATTGTGCAAAAAAATCCACTGGAGTAATTGAGTAATTCTATAGGACTTTATATTGTATTCTTTGATTATTTGATTTGTAATTGTTTCATTCAAAATCAAATCTACTATTGAAAGTTTAGGTACTGAAATTTTTGATTTTTCCATTGCAATTCAATTTAGTATACTTTTTTATAATGTCAATAAATGGTAAGTTATTAAATATTATAACTATTACATTATTATTTAATAGTTTATTATTTCGATTATTGTTTGTTTTTTATATAAATATTAAGGAAGAAGAATTATTTTTAGATGAAATAATATATTCTAAATTGCTATTAGAGTATTTTAGTTGATTTTTAATATTTTTATTTATTATTGGTATGAAATTAAATTTAATAATAAAGCAAAGGGGTTATATGAATATAGATTTATTAACTGTCGAAATTGGATCTACTATAACCAAAGTAAATGGATTCAACGGAATTGGAACAGATAAATTAAAACATATCGGGCAGGGTATAGCTCTTACAACCGTTGATTCGGATGTAAGAATTGGTTTTGAAAATGCCAAAAAAAATTTAATGGATAATATAGGAGTGAATAAATTAAATGCCAAGGACATAGTAGCAAATTCTTCAGCAGCTGGCGGATTAAAAATGGTTGCAACTGGTTTAACATGGGAAATGACTGCAAGAGCAGCCAAAGAAGCCGCTTTAGGAGCCGGTGCAGTTTTAAAATATTTAACAGCTGGACCATTAACACAGACAGATTTAAATAAAATCATTCAAGCTCAACCTAATATGATTCTTTTTGCAGGAGGTGTTGATTTTGGAGAGCAAAATATTGTTTTAGAAAATGCAAGAAAATTAGCTTCACTTAATTTAAATATACCGATATTATTTGCTGGCAATAAAGTTGTTGAAGATGAAATAAGGGAAATTTTTTCAAAAACATCCTTTATCTTAGAAATTGTACCAAATGTTTATCCTTCTATAGATGAATTTAACATAGATCCAACAAGAAAGGCGATACAGCATATTTTTTCCAGTCATATTATTCATGCTAAAGGCATAGACAAACTTAAAAAGATTGTTCAAAAAGATATAATTCCAACTCCATATGCGGTATTAAAAATTGCAGAAGCATTATATGAAAGATTAAAAGATTTAGTAATAATTGATGTTGGAGGGGCTACTACAGATGTTCATTCTGTTACAGATGGTTCATTAAAATATAAAAAAATATTAATAGCTCCAGAACCATTTGCTAAAAGAACAGTAGAAGGGGATCTTGGTGTTTATGTAAATGCATCAAATGTAAAAAAATATCTTGAAGAAGAATCTGCAAGTATAGATTTGCAAAGATTATCACCACTTCCTAAAATGGATGAAGAGGTATATCTATCTTTAACCCTTGCTGATAAAGCTGTAAGAACAGCAATAGAAAGACATGCCGGGCATATTATTGAAACTTTTGGTCCTGATGGGAGGAAAATATTTATTAAAGGAAAGGATTTGACAGCAGTAAAATACATTATAGGAACTGGAGGAGCTCTTACAAGATTGAAAAATGCAAGGCAAATTCTTGAAAATATTCGAATTCATAAGGTATATAAAAAACTTTTACCACTTCAGACATCAACTGTTCTTATCGATAAAAAATATATTCTATCTGCATGTGGGACGATTTTAGATTATTATAAAATGGATGCTGTAAATCTTGCAATGAAATCTATTGAAGAGTCTATAGAGATTTAATATAATAAAAATCAAAAATTAGATAACTAAAATATATATTAAAAAAATATAATAAAATAAGATAATAAAAATAGGTTAATTATCTTTTTTCATACAGGAGATATATATGTCTTGTATACTTTATTGTAACTCTTCGGCTATAGCTCATAATGTAAGATTTTTATCAAATTTAATTCATAAAAGAAATGGCTATTTATTTGGAGTAACAAAGGTACTATCTGGTTCACCAGAACTGGCTTTTTTATTTATTGAAAATGGATGTGATGGCATAGCAGATTCAAGATGGCAGAACCTGAAAAAGATAAAAGAATCAAATATATTTAGGCAAACTATAAATAAATATAAGGATATACCTTTTTTAAATCTTAGATTGCCAGCTTTATCTGAGTTAGAACAAATAGTTAAATATTCAGAAATAAGTTTGGTCTCAGAACTGCAAGTTATTAAAGCAATAAACGATGAATCAAAAAAGCAGGATAAAAAGACCGGGATAATATTAATGATTGATTTAGGAGATTTAAGAGAAGGTATAATTCCAGAAAATGCAAAAGAGCTAGATATTGATAAATACAAAATTGTTTTACATTCATATATAAAGGAAATAAGAAAACTTTCATATATAGATTTTATGGGTATAGGTACAAATTTAGCATGCTTTGGTGGTATAGTTCCATCAGAAGAAAACATGAATCTTTTAGTCAATCTTTCTAAATGGATCAGCTCAGAATATGGTTTAAAGCTAAAATACATATCTGGTTCAAACTCTTCGGGGATCCCATTTTTACTTGAGAACAAAATGCCTTTAGAAATCAATCATTTTAGAATAGGTGAAAGCATGATTTTAGGAGTTAATGTACTTAATAGAGAACCAATAGAAGGATTACGTCAGGATACTGTGAAACTTTCAGTGGAAGTAATCGAAAAAAAATTTAAACCATCAAAACCAATAGGTAAAAATGCCCAGAATGCTTTTGGAGAGATATTAGAATTTGAAGATAAAGGAACAATTCTAAGATTAATTTGTTCAGCAGGAAGGCAGGATATAAATCTAGATGGTCTAAAGGCTCTTGATAAAGATATATCAATTTTAGGAGCAAGTTCTGATCATCTTGAACTTCAATTAACCAATAATTTTGATAAATATGACCTTGGCTCTTTTGTAAATTTTCAGCTTTCTTATGGAGCATTATTAGCAGCTTCAACATCAAATTATGTCGAAGTAAAATTTATATAATTTTTCTATATAATGTAATCTAAAGTAAAAATATTATTAAATAAAAATAATAAAATAGTATATAAATAATTTTGTAATTAAGTTATTATTAAATCTTATAAGATTATGTAAGATTATTTAATTAAAATTATATAAGATTAATTGATATTATATAAGATTAATTAATAGTGAATTAAAAAAGTTTTAAAATTAAATTGTAGTTAACATAATATACATTATGAGAAGTATTAATGAAATAAATGCATGAAACATGCATAATATAAAATAATAAAAAATATAAAATAAAAATATAAAACCATATTAAGCACAAATTAAATGAAAAATATAAATTATATGAATTATATTTAGTATTTAAAATAATGTGAAATAGATGAAATGAAAAATATATGAAATAAGAATTTATAAAAAAATATATTTATTGAAATATATTTTTTACTCTTTGAATTAAAAAATGTTTGATCTAAAATAAATAAATAATTTTGAATTTAATAAGAATTAATATCGAATTTAATAGAATTATTGAAGATAAAAATGATTTGAAAATTCATTAATGAATTTTTCTATTGAAATTATATATTTTTTATCTAGAGGAATTTTTTTCCAGTTGAATTTTGAATCAAATATCTTTAATTCAGTGTTCAAACTATAAGCCATCATTTCTGTCTTTCTATATTCTGAATTGTCACCTATAGCAAAAAATGCTTTGGACATAAGCCAGTAGGAAATTGATTCTTTATACTTAAATGATCTGGATAATAAAAAATAGTTTATACATTTGTCATATATCCCTGAAAAAAAATAGTAATAACCTATTCTAAAATATGCTTTTGAATAAATACTATGTTCATCAGGTAATATTGGTATCAATCTGTAATATGATTGATTTAAATAATTGGAATATTTATCATTTGCTATTAATGATTGCAATGATAATAAAAAATCACTATATTTTTTTAAATAGAAGTATATCTCAGAAATCTCATAATAAACCAGTACAATCATCTCTTTAATCTGAAATTGATTCTTATATTCTATTGATTTTTGAAAATAAAATAAAGCTATATTATATATATTTTGAATTTTGTATATCTTCCCAAGATAATAATAGACCTCCGGGTAATCTGGTTTTAGTTGTAATGCTTTTTGATAATACTCAATTGCTTTTGCATAATTTTGTAGATAATAATATCTATCTCCCAATATTTTATATTCCCAGTATTCCTGGGCAGAAATAAAAAATATAAAATTGAAAACTACAAAAAATAGAATAAAAATTTTAATATTTTTTTTCATACATTTCATATAAATCGTTTTTTATTTAAATTTAATTAAAATTTAACTTAAATAATACTCTCTTCATTTTTAAATAAGGATAATATATCAATCTGCATAATATTAAAAATATTATTAATACATGCAAAACTATTTTCAATATTATTATAACCTGTTTTTCCTTTAATTGCTTCTTTAAGAATTTTTTCTGTTTTTTCTTTTGGCAATTTAAAATCCTTAACAACTTTTAAATATTTACCTGCAATTATTAGATCTGGATTATCAAGTGCATTTAATACATATAGAGTATGAGCTGTCGTGTTAAATTTTAATGCAATCTTCCATAAAGTATCACCCCATATAATTTTATAACTAAAAATATCCTCTTTTTCAAACTCTTTAAGTAAAATTGAATGATAAGTTTGGATATTTTTTGCTGTTATTATCTTACCGTCCACACCTACTTTTTTTTCTGACTCACTTATCTTAACAGTTTCCTTTGTAGTTGTTGTTTGATAAGGTTGAGTTGTTTTTTGAGTAACTTCTTTTGTAGCTTGCGGTTGTATTACTTTTTCAGCTGTTTTTTCTTCATAAATAATAGGAGGACTTGTCGTTTGTTCGGTTACAGCTA
>JBKBTB010000093.1:0-6642 GCA_046291015.1 Exilispira sp.
CCATTTTTAGCCAGAATAAAATTCATATATTCATGATTTTTTAATTTTTTACCAGTTATATTATTCCATTGTTCGATTAAATTTTCTTTGTCATTATTATTTATAAAAATATCAAACCAGTTTTTGCCCATTACCTCTTCAGATTTATATCCGGTAATTTCTTCAGCAAATTTGTTAAAAATAAAAATTTTAGAGTCTTGATTAAGACCTATTATCATAACAGGAGCATTATAGATTAAATTATCTGAAAACTATTTTTCATTTATTAAAGACTTTTCTATTTTTCTTCTTTCATATTCTTTCAAAATGATTTTCATGAAAATTTCTAAGTTAGATATATCAATTTCATCGTAATCATCTTCTTTGCCAGCAACAGCAACTATTGAAATAATTTTTTCGTTTTCAACTACTGGCATTATAAAGATTCTCTTTAATTTTAATTCATTTAAATCATTGATAATTAACTCTTTTTTTTGAACAACTACCAGCCTTAGCAAATTATCTTTTTCAATCCTATAGAACAGTGTATCATCATTTTTGTATGCCAGGCTTTCTAAATAATTATCATTAAAATCCAGCTCGAATTGATCTTTATTTTCATTATAAAAAACAACACAATACTTGCTTTTTACCAAATCCAGTAGCTCGTCTATTATATGATGACAAAAATATTGCTCGGATTCACAATTGTAACTCAATAAATTAAAAACCTTTAAAAGATAACCACTTTTTACCATAATTATTTTTGCCCTTATAAAATATTTATGCCGGTTTTCTGAAACTAAAAATTGAGTATATAATTAAAGTATTTATGTAGTTATAATAGATTAATATTTACTTAATGTCAAAATTTTTTTTAAAATTTATTTTTTGACTTTTTAATATTTAATATTTTTGTTTTTAGATCCTTTTTTATTTTTCTTTTTTTCCCTTCCATTCTATTAAGAAAAATAGCTGTTAACCAGCCTATTAAAATTATAATAATAAAAAAAAGACCAAATGATATATGCCATGGGATATTTTTAGTTATGGCTGTCCATTCAGACATTCCAAAAATCCCGGCTATAAGATTTAATGGCAAAAATATTATATTTATTATTGTTAGATTTTTAATCAAAATGTTCATGTTATTATTTACAATAGAACCCCTTGCATCCATCAGCCCGGCAAAAATCTGTGAATAAATTTCAGCCTGCCTTGATGCCTGTTCATTTTCTATTATAACATCTTCAAAAAATGATTGATTTACTTTTATATCCTCATTTTTCAAATAATAATGAAATTTCTTTAATACTATCTGGTTTGTCTCAATAGCATCTAAATAGTATATAAGAGTTTCACTCAAATCAAACATACTTATTAAATATTGATTGTCCATGGATTGATTAAGCTTACCCTGTATCTCTCTTGCAAGAAGTTTAATTATTTTCAAATGCTCTATAAAATGCTTTATCGAAACATAAAGAATAGATACAATTATATCATATTTTGAAAGTGGTTGAATAATTAATTTTTCTTTTAGGTATGGTAAATGCTCATTTGAAAGTATTATTAGATCATCATTTAGAATAAAAAATCCAGTTGAAACTATTTTGAAACTTGATTGACCACCAATTTGCAATGCAGTTGGCACTTTCCATATTAAACCTATTTTATTATCATATGTTTCAAGCCTGGAAACTTCTTCAGGATCTAAAGAAGAATTGATTGTATGAATATCTATGGTAAAATATTCCTGTATCTGTTTCTTTTCAACCTCTGTTAGATTATAATAATAATATATAAAGCCATTTTCATCCTGAATAAATTCATTATATTCCAATCTATATCTGGTTAACATAAAATAAATCCTTAAATAAATAATTAATATTAATTTACCAAAATGCAACTTTTAAGTGATATAATTTTTATTTAAATCGTTCATGATTAAAATTTTTAATATATAAACCAATTTGTAATCTTACTAATTTTATTTATAATAATGAAAAATTTTAAAAATATGATATTTATATTGTATTTTTTTTAAAGTATTAAAAAAAACAAAGGAGGTTTTATGCTTAAAAAACTTTGAGCATTCTTTTCCAATGTTATGGAAAAATATCTTCCTGATGCATTTTTATTTGCCATTTTACTTACCTTTATTTCCTTTATTCTTGCTTTAATATTTACAGGTAAGGGAGTTTTAGACATTGTCAACGCATGGGGAAAGGGCTTATGGAACTTACTTGGATTTTCAATGCAGGTGGCATTAATTTTAGTAACAGGTCACTGCCTTGCATCCGCTCCAGCTATTAAAAGGATTCTTAATGCAATTGCTGATCTTGCAAAAACACCATTTAATGCAGTGGTTATAGTTGGTCTTGTAGCTGGTATTTGTTCATGGCTTCAATGGGGTTTCGGTCTTATTATTGGTGGTCTTTTAGCCTTGGAAATGGCAAAGAGAATTAAAAATATTGATTATCCGCTTTTAATTGCAGCGGCTTATGGTGGTTTTGTAGTCTGGCATATGGGTTTGTCTGGATCCATTCCTTTAGCTGTCGCAAGTGCAGGAAATGCTGCTAACTGGGTTGAAAAAATTGCAAATATTGTCCTTCCCCTTGGTAAAACGGTGTTTGCACCATGGAATATAATACCAGCCTTTATCATAATCTTAACAACACCTTTTCTTTTGGCTTTATCTTCTCCATCGGCTGAAAAGGCAAAAGTTCTTGATCCAGCAGTAATAATGCAACTTCAAAAAGAAGAGGAAGAGGAGGAGAAAAAGAAAAGAGAATTAAAACCTTCCACTTTTGCTGAAAAAGTTGAAAATAGTATTATAATAAATTATCTATTTAGCTTGCTTGGAGTAGTATTTTTAGTATTTTATTTTATTAAAAAAGGGCAACTTGATTTGAACACAGTAATAGCCATTTTTTTGTTTTTAGGTTTAATCTTGCACAAGACACCAATAAATTATGTAAGAGCAGTTGAAAAGGCTATAAAAGGTGCGGGTGGTATAGTACTTCAATTTCCATTATATGCAGGAATTCAAGGTATAATGATAGGCACTGGTCTTGCATCGATTATTGCTGGTTGGTTTGTTGCCATATCAACAAAAGTAACATTTTATCTATGGCAGTTTTTAGCAGCTGGTATTATTAATATGTTTATACCTTCAGGTGGTGGACAATGGGCTGCACAGGGTTCTATAAGTATTATGGCTGCTCAAAAAATGGGGCTTGATTATGCAAAAACATCAATGGCTGTTGCTTTTGGTGATCAATGGACAAATATGATTCAACCTTTCTGGGCATTGCCTCTTTTAGGACTTGCAAAACTAAGAGCCAAAGATATTATGGGTTATACAACAATAGTTCTTCTTTACAGTGGTATAATATTGGCAATAACAAGCATCATTATGGCTTTATAGATTTACATTGTTTTATAGATTTACATTGTTTAATAGATTTACATTGTTATATAGATTTTTATGGTTTTATAGATTTTGGAAGTCTTGCAGATTTTTATGACTTTATAAATTATAGTTTTATAATAATAAAATTTTAAAAATTTTTAAAATAATAAAAAGGGGATTATCTCACAATCTTTGAGTTTAATCCCCTTTTTAATGTTAATTACTTTTTATTATCTGGCTTATTTTATTTTTAGTTATTTTATTGAAGATAGTTAATTGTAATTAATTTACTGAAAAAAGTTTATAGCAAATAGATTAAGAAAGAATTTTAGACAAAATAAAATTATTTATCCTTTCTTCGGCTATTTTATATAATTTTCTTTTTTTTTCTACACTAACAAAAGATGCCTTTATACCATATTTTATTATTTTCAATATATCCCATAAGTTAAGACCGCCTTCTGTCATTCTGCAAGCCTTATAAAATTCATTTGAAATTGTTGTTCTTGAAATACCATCATTATCCGAATTAATTGTAACAATAAGGCCTTTATCAAGATATTTTTTTAATGGATATATTTTTAAATCTTTAACTATATTATTGTCCAATCTTTTAATACCTTTAAAATCTTTCAAATCATATTTTTTATCAATAAAAAAATCAATAAAATTATTAATTTGATAATTACTTGAAGGACACATTTCAAGCGCTATCTTTCTTTCTATTAGCTTTTGAATCAATATATCATCATTTTCTAAAGACAAACCATGACCGATTCTTTCTGCATTTAAATGATATATTGCCTGCCAGATACTTTCTGAATTTGCAGTTTCCCCCGCATGTATTGTAATATTTGGACAATAGTTCATTATTCTTAAAAAAGCCTGTCTGAATTCTTCAGGTTTACCCTGACTTTCATCTCCGGCAAGATCAAAACCTTTAAAATATTTTAAAAATAGATTTTTAAAATCATAATCACCTTCTTCTATTATTCTTGTAACCAGTTCTATGTGTCTGTATACATCACTCATTTTACCATGTCTTGAGGCTATAATAATAAGAGAAATTGAGATATCTTTCGAATATTTTTCTATCTGCTCTATTATAACCCTTAAAACATCAATATCTTCTAATCCTTCTTTAGTATAATTTACTGGAGAACATCTTATTTCCAGATGTATTATATTTTCTTTTATCGCATTATTTAATAGATATTCAATCGCATATTTTATAGCATTTTTTGATTGTAAAATTGTGGACCCCTGAATATCTCCTAATTTTTCATAATTTTTTATACCAATATTTCTAAAATTTTCCTCGTATATATAATCTTTAAATATATAACTTTCCAGTTCATTCTTCCTCTTTTCAAAAAGGGAAATAAATTTCAATATAATGTAAGACTTCTTTTTATGATTTTTAAATGATTTTTTAAAACCTCCTTCTTTTTCAAAAATATTGATAAATTCTTCTATTGAAGAAGGAATATTATCTTCATCTCTCAGATTTTCTTCTATCTCATCTTTCATTTTTAAGGAAAGATCCACTAAACCTTGAATATCAAATACACCCCCTAAATGACAGTGTAAATTTGTCTTGGGCAAAAAAACTAATAATTCTTTATCAGAAGGATTATTAAAACCTATTTTTCTTTTTTTAAGCAGTTCGATAATTTCCTTTTTATAATTATATAAAATCCTGAAATTATCTTCAAGAGTATTTATTTGATTTATATAAAAGTTAGATGCCTTTTCAAAAGAATCAATTACCTTACTACGAATAATATATGATGATTTTACTTTATATTGAAGTATTTCGAAATATTTATTTGAAACTATTTTACTGGTATTTTCGTTGAAAAAATCGTTATATTCATTTTGTTGATTTTCATTTTCTATCAATTGATATATTTCACTAACCGGATATTTACCAAATACAACAGGAGTAATATACTTTATTTTCTCCTCAATTCTTAAATTTCTATTAGTATCATTTTTTTCAATAATATGAAATAAACAGCATGAACCAAAAATAAATCCAGCATTGTGTAAAATTGAAGACATTGTCTTTCTTCCTCCTGCTATTGAGATATAAAAACAAGAGGAAGAATTATTGATATCTTTTTTTTCTCTTAAAAATGAATTATATACCATATTTTCAAAAGCAGCTGAACTTTCTGTGGAATCGATATCCTTCAGCCCTTCTATCATAAAAATTTCAATTTTTTTCAGGAAATTGTAATCTTTAACTATATATTTTTCGATATTTTCTAATAATTCATCTATTATTTCATTTATATTTTCCTGTTCGGTAGTAAAAATTATTACCTTATTAACCTTTTCTTTTATGTATTGATTCCTTAATGAATTAATACTATTAGAATAAGGTGAATCTTTATAAAAATCTAAGGATTCATTATAACAAACAAATGCTATTGATTCAAAGGGAATCTCCCAATTCAATCCCAATGAACATAATAAAGTTGCCAATTATATTTCCTTCAATTGATTACAGAATTTTGATTAATTAAATAATGTAATTTTCTTAATTTTTATTAAGGTTGAATAATTTTTAGTATGCAAACATCATAACCACCATTATTAACTTTATCATCAAATGAGCTTTTTGTAGAACCAGCAAAATATACAGATTCATTATCAACAACTATCCCATAACCTCCGTCTGAATATACTCCACCTTTATATAATGTCCATTGATGAGAAACAGATGCTAAATATTTAATTACAACAATATCATAATCTCCAATATTATACTGGTTATTAAAAGAACTTTTAGAATGTCCTGCAATATAGATATTTCCCGTATCATCTAAAAACAACTTCTGACCATAATCATCATTTGCTCCACCTATTAATTCAACCCATTTAAAATTAAAGTCAAAGTCATATGCTAATAAAAATATATCTTTTCCTCCAAAAGTATTTTTACCATAAAATGGGGAAGAATCAGTTGTTCCAGTTATATATATAGTTTGTAATGAACTTGTTATTTTCATATCAAAACTAAATGTAGTACTATTCGATGAAAATTGAATAGTATCTAATTTAGCTCCTTTCAAATTTCCATTGTTATCATATTTAAATAATGTTATTATCCATTTGTTATTTAATGGATCTGAATAATATCCATTTAAATAAATAGCTGTTCCATCAATAGCTATTGCAGATAAATAATCGTTGGTAAAACCTCCATCAATTCTTGTCCATTGCCAGTTTCCATTTGAATC
>JBKBTB010000329.1:0-1519 GCA_046291015.1 Exilispira sp.
ATTATTACATTTACACCTATTACAGAATTTGGAAAAATAATTGATCCATAACCAATTTTTGAAAAATTAGATATTACCGCATTTGGATCTATTAAGGATATATATCTATCTAAAGAAATTTTTAATTTATCAAATATTTTTTTTCTTATTCTATAAGATTTTGAACTTCCAATACCATTTATAAAAAAAATTGAAGGATCATTTAAGAAATAATTTGCCTTTTCAATATTTCCCAAAACGGGGTAATCTAAAAAATATTTTCCAATTTTGTCTTTATTATCATCCAGAAAACCAATAAACTCATATTGATTATTTGATAATTTATTATTTCTTAATATAATTTCAACGATATCAAGGCAGGTACCACCTACTCCGAATATAATTATCTTCTTTTTCATCTATTTTTACCAAAATATTCTTTTAATTTTATAAAAATATATATTAAATCCTCATCTTTTAAAAATGTATGCAATGGCAAAGCAAGTCCCTGTTTATATGCTTTTAGACTATTGGGGTAATCATTTTCTTTATAATTATATTTATTGATATAATATGGTTCAATATGCAAAGCATTTGCACCATAATTAGTTTCTATACCATTTAATTTTAAAAATTTTATTAAATCATCTCTATCTATTTTATCTTCAATAAGAATATGATAAGTTTGCCAGGAGTGAAAACCATTTTGAGGCTCTTCAGGAAGTTTTATTTCATTGATATCATTCAATAAACTGTTGTATAATTTTACCAGATTTTTCCTTTTTTCGATAATTTTTGGAAATTTTTGCAATTGTATAACCCCGAGCGCCCCTTGAAAATTTGTTAGCCTGTAATTTAAACCAGCATAATAAAATTTTGGTTTTTCATTTTCATAAATGATTCCATGATTTCGTAATGCTTTTATTTTAAGAGCAATTTTTTCATTATTAGTTATAACTACACCACCTTCGCCAGTAGTTATAGCCTTTCTTGGATGCAGGCTAAAACAACCAATATCTCCAAAAGTACCGACATATTTATCATTGAACTTTGATCCGAATGCACAGGCAGCATCTTCAATAATCTTAAGATTGTATTTATTTGCTATATCAATAATTTTTTCCATATTAACTGGATAACCAAATTCATGAACAGGTATTATTGCCTTTGTTCTGTTTGATATTAACTTTTCTATTCTATCTATATCAAGACAATATGATTTTAAATCTATATCAATAAATTTATTACTGGCTTTAACAATTTCAACAACATTTGCAGTAGCTGGAAATGTAAAAGCTGGAACAATTATTTCATCATTTTCCTCTATATTAAGCGCCAAACATGCCAGATGTAAAGCAGCGGTTCCAGAACTTACACAAAAAGCATATTTAACATTAAAAAAATCTTTAATATTTTTCTCAAGTAATTCAACCATATCACCCTGAACAAGATATCCACTTTTTAAAACTTCTGAAACAGCTTCAATTTCTTCTTTATCAATATCTGGAAAAGATAATCTAATCATAATATCTTTCCTCCA
>JBKBTB010000094.1:0-6581 GCA_046291015.1 Exilispira sp.
GCTTGCGGAGGACTGGTAACGATATTTTTTGAGTTTTTCGATACTTTAACCTTATCTATATTTGGAGCTGGACATATAGGTCAAAATCTTGTAGATATAATAAAAAAAATGGGGTATAAGATACAGCTTTTTGATGTTAGAGAAGATTTTTTAAATCAGTTTTCAGAAATTGATGAAGTTAAAAAATATCTTCTTAAACCTATTGATAAAGATAATAATCAGCTTTTTTATGTTGATGAAAAACCACTTTCAGATTTCTTACAGGATGGATCTTTTGTTGTAATAACAACTCATGGTCATGCCTATGATTTTTCTATAGCAAAATATATTTTAAGTATTGAGAAAAAATTTAAATATATTGGAATGGTTGCCTCGAAAAATAAAGTTTCTCAGTTTATTGAAAAATTAAAAAGTGAAAATAAGAATATTTATGAAAAATTTTTATCTTCAAACTTTTATAGTCCAATAGGTTTAGATATTGGTGGTTTTAGTGCTAGAGAGATTGCCCTTTCAATAGCCAGCCAGATTCAATCAATAAGATATGGTAAAAATATTAATAGTTTAAGCATAATATAATTTTTTATAACGACTCAGATTTACTAAATAATATTTGATTTGGTGAGACATTATCGAAATATCAAAACAATAATCCTTACTCAGATTTACTAAATAATATTTGATTTGTATCAAGTTTAAGCATGATATAATTTTTATAATCCATCTTTTTCTTATAATCTTTTAAGTTTAAATATAAATTATTTTATAGAATTCTTTTTCTCAATAATTCTCTATTTTTCCGAAACTATTTGTAAAACAGTTAAGTGGAGCCTTTATGGTAAGAGGTATTTACACTGCTGCATCTGGAATGATTGTTCAAAATGAAAGAATAGATATTATTTCCAACAATCTTGCAAATGTAAACACAACATCCTATAAGCAGGATCAGGCTATAATGAAAGAATTTCCACAGATGCTACTTCAAAGGACAAATGAAAAATTTTTCATATTTGACAGTGGTGCAATAGATATGGCTCCAATTGTAGGTAAGATTGGAACAGGTGCTGAAGTCAATCAAAAATTTACAGATTTTAAAACTGGAGCATTCATTCAAACAGAACATAATCTTGATTTTGCAATTGAAACAGAGAATGCATTTTTTTCTGTTCAAACTCCTTATGGTATTTTTTATACAAGAAATGGGGAACTTAATCTAAATTCAGAGGGTTTTATAGTAACAAAACAGGGATATTTTGTACTTGGCGAAAAAGGTCCAATAAATGTTGCTGGAAAAGATTTCAAACTCGATCAATTTGGACAGGTCTGGGTAAAAGATTATAACAATACTAACTGGGAGATAAGAGATAGAATACCTTTTTATAGTTTTGCAGATTTGAAATACCTTGAAAAGACTGGAGATTCATTTTATAAAGAGACTAAATATTCCGGTTATGCTCAAATTCGACAGAACAATCAGACAAGGATTCATGTTGGCTTTATAGAGGGTTCAAATGTAAATCCTGTTCTTGAAATGGTAAGACTTATAGAGGCACAAAGGTCATATGAAGCAAATTCCAAAACATTGCAGGCGGAAGATGATGCTACAAATAGAGCGATAAATCAGGTTGCAAGATTATAGAATTATTGGTTAAATTATTTGCTAAATTTAATTAAGATATAAAAAAATTAAAAATAAGAAAAAATAAGAATTTATTAAATAGAATTTATTAAATGAAAAAATATTAATTTAAAATAAAAGATAGGAAGGAGAATTATTTATGATAAATTCTTTATGGATTGGTGCAGTTGGGATGAGTGCTCAGCAAACAAATATTGATATAATCTCAAATAATCTTGCCAATGTCAATACTACTGGATACAAAAAAAGTAGAGCTGAATTTGAAGATTTGATATATCAAAAAATTCGCATGGCATCAACTCCAATAATGGATGAGACAATCAGTCCTGTTCCAATTCAAATAGGGTATGGTGCAAAAGTTGCTGCAACACAGAAAATTTTTGCTCAGGGTGCGCTTCAAAATACTTTGATACCAACAGATTTAGCAATAATGGGCGAAGGATTTTTCAGAGTTCAGCTATATGATGGATCTTTTGCATATACCCGGGATGGATCATTTAAGGTTGATTCAAATGGCCAGATAGTAACTTCTCAAGGTTATAGATTGATACCAGAGGTTATTCTTCCAGAAGGATTTACCTATGAAGATATAAATATTACTCCAGATGGAAGAATTTTTGCAAAGGTTGCTGGTAATGATACACCAATTCCAGTTGGACAGATTCAGCTTTTCAGGTTTACAAACAATGCTGGTCTTGAAGCAATTGGAGAAAATCTCTTTAAGGAAACACAGGCTTCAGGTCCATCAATTCCCGGAACTCCTGGATCTGCTGGCTTTGGTTCTGTTCATCAGGGCTATGTTGAAATGTCAAATGTCAATACAGTAGAAGCTATGGTAAATCTTATAGTAGCTCAAAGAGCATATGAATTTAACTCAAAAAGCATAACAACAGCCGATTCGCTTTTACAAACTGCAATAGGAATGAAAAGATAAGTAAAATTTAATTAAAACTTTTGTTTATAAAAAATTTTCAGATACATTAATTTAGATTATCTTTAAATGTAAACACATTAATATTAAATATATGAATAGAGTTATATTAAATAGAAAAAATAAGATTTCATATCTTTTCTTTTTATCAATAATATTTCTTTTTTTATTATTTTCATGTAAAACCACCTATCAATTTTCAAGAACAAGCAGTCCACCTGTTAAAGAAGATTTTAATTTCCCTGAAAAAAATGAACTTTCTGATTACAATAATCTGACAGATTCAAATATAAGAATCAACCTTCTTATCGCAACCGGTGAAAGCTTTTTAATAAAATCAAATACGATAATATATAAAGATAACAAACCAATAACAACAATCAATAATGAAGGTGGTAATTCACCGGACAATTATTATAAGATAACTTTAATGGATGCAGGCTCTACTTTTATATCTTTTTCTTTTTTTCAACTAGATGGAAAAAATATTTCCAAAGTCATCAAAGTAGAAAAGAAAGATGATAAAAATATTTACCTTATTGCCAATATGCCACTTATTTTTTATCTTGCAGGGGTATTATCTGCCGAAATGGGAAAATCTTTCCCGGCCGAAGCATTAAAGGCTCAGAGTATTGCCGCAAGAACTAATCTTTATGCAAATGGATTCGGTAATAAAAATGATAGACTTTATGATGTGATCAATTCAACAAATTTTCAGGTCTTTAATTTCGAAAATTTACAATATTTCATTCCATTTGTTGCATCAACAGATAATCTTGTCCTTACATATAAAAGCCAGATCTTTTTCGCATACTTTCATTCTCATTCTGGAGGGATTTTAACAACTCCAGAGCTTGTTTGGGGGAAAAATAATTCAGAAATTTATTCGCAGATTTACAGGATTAAAGAAGATATCTACAGCTCTGACTCTTATAAATGGCAGGCAAATATCCCGAGATTTTTTTTGAAAACACTTTTTCAAAGAGCTGGATATAATGTTGATGGATATTGTGAAAATATCGAGGTTTTATATATTGGAGAGGATAAAAGGATATCAAAAATCAAATTTTACTTTTCAAATAAAGTTAATTTAGAAATAACAGGTGATCAATTTAGAAAAATTGCTGGAACAACACTAATAAAATCTACAATTTTTACTTTTTACTATGATTCAGCATCACAGAATTATATATTTAATGGCACTGGCTATGGACATGGAATAGGTCTTTCCCAATATGGTGCCAAAACAATGGCTGAAAAAGGCTACAATTATGCCCAAATACTTGGTTTTTACTATAATTTTGCAGAATTAAGAAAATATACAAAATAAAAAATTTAATAGCTTTACTTTATAACATATTTGATTTAAATCGACACACAATAAAAATTTTTCAATTTTCGGTATGATAAAGATAATTTATTTAAAAATCTATGTTATTAAAAAAATCCAAATTTAAAGTTCAATTATATTTTCATATAGCCTTTTTTATATCTATTGTATTATCCTATCTTAAAGATTGATTGACCAAAAAAAATTAAATGTTATTTATTAATAATGAAAATACTTATAATAAAACAAACATCTCTTGGAGATCTTCTTCATTCTACAATCGCTTTAGATGCTATTAAAAGAAAATATCCTGATGCAAAAATAACTTATCTTGTAGATATCAGTTCTTATGAAATAATAAAATATAATCCATTGGTGTATAATTTTATATTATTCCACTTTAATATGACAATGCAGCTTATAAAAAAAAATCCATTTAAGGTTATAAAATATTTTTATGATAAGATAAAAGAAGTTAGAAAAGAAGAATATGATATTGCCTTTGATCTTCAAGGACTGGAAAGATCTGTTATATTTTTATATTTTGCAAGGGCAAAAGAAAAATATGTAAAAGGAAGATATCCCTTTTTAAAAGGATTTAGAAATAAAAAATTGCATGCAATAGATGAAATTTCAAATGTTTTAAATCTTGCAGATATTTACACAGAAAATATTCAGATGAATCTTTTTATTCCATATAATATAAATGAAAAAGTAAAAAATCTTTTACAAAGTATAAACCCGGATAATAAAAAAATTTTAGTAATAAGTCCTTTTACAAGATGGGAAACAAAAAATTGGGGGCTTAATAAATTTAAAGAATTAATTGTTTTACTGAAACAAAAAGATTATATTATAATTTTAACCGGAACAAAAGAGCATGAAAAAGAACTTGATAATTTAATAGAAGATGTTGATCAAAATAAAATCTTTAATTTTGCTGGGAAACTTTCGATTTTAGAATTCTGTGCTCTCATAAACAACTGCAACCTTCTTTTATCCTGTGAAAGTTTTCCTGTTCATATAGCAAGTGCTTTGCATAAAAGAGTAATAGTACTTATGGGACCTACTGATGAAAGAAAAATAGGTCCGGTAAACACGGAGTTTCGTTTAATTCGAGCAGAAAATGTTAATTGCCAGCGTTGCTATAGAAAAAAATGCAAAAGAATGGATTGTATGAAGAAAATAGATGCTGAAGCAGTTTATAAAAATATTGTTGAAATGATTTAATTGACTATTAAGACATAAAATATTTATATAATTATAATTATATAATCTATATTAAAAATTTAACAATTTCCAAAATACTTTAATTAAAAAAAAAAGGATTTACAATAAAGATTGTAAACCCTTAATTTTAATTATAAATAAAACTTAATATATTAAGTTTTATAACCAGAGCATAATTTCAAGACCGACATACCCTTTACTCATGATGTAATCTGAACCACCATTTTGAATTCCAGCAATAAAATCTTGAATTGATGGTTCTAAAAAGTATAGAAAAGCTCCTATCGAAATACTTCTTGTTACAAAGATATCAAGTCCAATTTTAAAGTTTAGTCCAACTGTAAATCCACCTTCTCCATAGATGCTGTCATAATATTCAGCAAAATCATAATCATAATCATAGGCTTCAGATGGTTCAGTAAAGAAAAATGATGGACCGCATTCAAAATAAAGCTGTAAAAAAGCTAAAGGAAGATAAATACCTAAATTTAAATTTGCATAAAATTCATCATGGTAGTAAAGCCAATCTTCCTGCGATAGTCCTGGATCATTTGGAAAATAACTTGTTAATACACTCCATGAAGCAGGACCATACCAATAATCTTGATTGGTATTATTATCATCCACATTCCAGTAATATTGAGTGCCAACATAAAAAAGATCGAAAGCAACCCCAAAAAATTTCGAAAGTTTTAGTCTTCCATTTATTCCCCATACTGCCGAATCAAAAAATTGAGCCTGATTTTCTGAAAGTTGCGAAAGAGTTGTGTTAGAAAGACCAATTATTCCAAGTCCTAAAAAATTATATTGAGCCTGAGCAAAGACTGGAATAGAAAGAAGAAATATCAAGGCTAAAATGATAATAATCTTTTTCATTATTTCCTCCAAAATAAATTATTAAACATTACATCTGCCCTTCTATAATTTATAATAAAGCAGATTTTTTAATTATCAACTGATATTTCATAGAAAAATGAAATAAGTTTTTTATATTACAAATTTAATAAAACTAAAATAGAAAATAAAAAAGGCTGGCTTTATAGTCATGCCAGCCTTTTAATTAAAATAAATATTTATAAATAATTTTAAAATTCTATTATTTTTTATAGCCATAGAATCATATTCAATCCGACATATCCATTATTCAAAAAATAGTCCTCAGTATTATTGGCAATATTGTTGAAAAATGTTTGAAAATTTGGTTCTATAAAAATAACAAATAAACTTAAGGAAATACTTCTTGTGACAAATACATCCACTCCAATTTTAAAAGTTAACCCTAAGGTAAAACCACCCTCTTCATAAATGCTGTAATAATAATTCGTAAAACTACTATCTCCTTCAGCTTCTTCACTGATTTTAGTTAATATAAAAGATGGACCGCATTCAAAATAAAGTTGCAAGAAAAAAATTGGTAAATAAAAACCAATATTAACATCACTATAAAATTCATC
>JBKBTB010000095.1:0-6516 GCA_046291015.1 Exilispira sp.
AGAATCAATGCAATAGATACTCCATTTTGTAAAGAAGACCTTGAGGCAATAATTCCTTTGTTACCTGATGCAATAAGGCTTCCAAAAACTTCTTCTGTTGAAGATATTATGTTATACGAAAAACTTATATCAGAAATCGAAGAAAAAAATAAGATAGAAATTGGCACAACTAAAATAGTTCCGATGCTTGAAACTGCTGTTGCTATCGAAAATGCCTATGAAATTGCAAGAAGTTCTTCCCGTATCATTGCAATTACAATAGGTGGAGAAGATCTTACAGCAGATATGAAAGTTGCAAGAACAAGGGAAGGGCATGAGCTTTACTGGGCAAGAGCTAAAGTTGCTTTAGCTGCTTCTGCTGCCAAAGTAGCTGCATTAGACACAGTATATTCCGATGTCAATGACGAAGAAGGTCTTCGAAAAGATACTATTGTTATAAAAGAATTGGGTTTTGATGGTAAAGCATGTATTAATCCGCGTCAAATTCAAATTATACATGAGGTTTTCAATCCATCAGATCAAGAAATTGAAAAAGCAATAGAAATTATTAAAGCATCAAGGAAAAAAGAAGGAGGAGTGGTAAGTTTAAATGGTAGAATGATTGATTATCCTGTGGTTAAAAGAGCTGAAATTACATTGACAAGAGCTGGAATAGATCCTTCAAGCATATAAGTGCTTTATAAAAATTATATCTATATATCTGATATGCATTTATGGCAAGAATTAAATCATCATTTGATTAATAAAATATAGGTGGTTTAGTCTTGAAATAATTAAATCTTTAATAGAGAGATAAATTTTTATAGATAAATAATTTATTGATTTTATAAATATCAAATCATAAATGAAATAAATTAAAAAAAAATTAAAAAAATTTTTTTTATATAAAATTATATTAAAACTAAAGGGGTGATGATAATGCAAAAAAATGCTGTTGGTAGATATATCCCTGATTCAATAAAAGGATATGGTGAACTAAAACCTTTTAAAGGAAGCGATTCTTATTATCCAGAAAATAAACCAAAATCATCTGGAACAATTAAAAGATATTCCCTAGATAATTCCAAAATATTGCCTTCCATTGAAGATGCAATCAAAGCATCTGGACTTAAAGATGGAATGACAATATCATTTCACCATCATTTTAGAAATGGGGATATGGTTTTAGTACCTGTAATTGCTGCCATAGCTAAATTGGGTATTAAAAATTTAACTCTTGCGCCTTCAAGTCTTACAGAACCACATGATGCTATAGCTTGTTATGTTCAGCAAAAGGTTATAACTAAAATAATAACTTCTGGTCTAAGAAAAAAATTGGGTGATATGGCTTCAAATGGAGAGATGGAATATCCGGTACTTTTTCATTCTCATGGTGGTAGAGCAAGAAGGATAGAAGAAGGAAGCACTAAAATTGATGTTGCTTTTATTGCTGCTCCCGGTTGCGATTTTATGGGAAATATTAATGGAACAGACTCTTCAACACCATGTGGATCTTTAGGTTATGCCCATATAGATGCAAGATATGCAGATAAGGTTATAGCAATTACCAATGAAATTAAAACAAAACCTTTAAATAGGATTTCCATACCACATTATTTAGTAGATTATATTGTTAAAGTTGATAACATAGGTGATCCTAAAAAAATAGGTAGTGCTGCAACTAGAATCACAACAAATCCAATGGATCTTTTACTTGCAAAAATTAGTGCAGACATTATTGCCGCATCACCATATTTTAAGGATGGTTTTTCATTTCAAACAGGTTCTGGTGGTGCTGCTTTAGCTACCACCAAATTCTTAAAAGAACATATGATCAAAAGAAAAATTTCTGCAAAATTTGCAACTGGAGGCATTACAAGTTATCAGGTTGAACTTTTAAAAGAAGGATTTATTGAAACACTATATGATGTTCAATCATTCGATCTTGGTGCATCTTTGTCGATGAAAGATAATCCAAATCATGTAGAGATGGACTCATCTTTTTATGCCAATCCTTTTACGGCTGGTCCAATAGTTAATTATCTTGATGTTGTTATTTTATCGGCATTAGAAGTTGATACTAAATTTAATGTAAATGTTGTAACTGGTTCAAATGGTATAATTCGAGAAGCATCTGGTGGTCATTGCGATACAGCTTATGGCGCCAAACTTACAATAGTTATAGCCCCATCTTTTAGAAGCAGAATACCAATAATTGTGGATGATGTCACAACCGTTATAACTCCTGGAGAAGATGTTGATATTGTAGTTACTGAAAGAGGTATTGCTGTAAATCCAATAAGAACTGATATCTTAACATGGATTAAAAATATAGGGTATCCAGTATACGAAATAACTGATTTAAAGAAAAATATTGAAAAGATTACAGGGAAACCAGAACCTATAAAATTTACCGATGATATAGTCGCTCTTGTAGAATACAGAGATGGAACTATAATCGATACTATAAAAAAAATAGCAAGATAACAAAATAATTTTTAAAAATATATTTTAAATTTACTTCCAATTTTCATAATAATAATTTGGAGAAAATTTGGGCAAGTTTGTTGTTAAATTCAAGATATTTATCTTAATATTATTTATTTTAATTAGTATATGGTCTGTTAAGCAATGGTCTAAAATTGTTGTTATTAAAGAGCTGGTAAGTTTTCTCCCAGAAGAGATAGACAGCATTAAAGCCCAAAAAATATTATACACTGCATTTGGAAGCTCTGCAACAGCAATATTATTTTTTAAGGATATTAATGATAAGAATGCATATTTTGAAGTGATAAAATATGTAAGAAACCATCCTCAGATTAAAAATGCTCTTGGACCTGATCAGGTAGGTATTTTCACGGTTCCAGAGGGTTTTTTGCCCGAAAATGTTAAGGAATTGTTCTATCAGGGAAAAGGAATTTTCGTTACTGTAGAATTTTTAAAAGAAGATAATGCCCCTGAAACACTTGATGCCATTGGTGATATAATGAACTTTACCAAAAAATTTCAAAATGTTGTCTTTACTGGGTCCAGTGTAATGAACTGGGAATTTAGAACAGCTTTCAGAACAAATCCCTTCCCCTGGTATTTTCAAATTTCTTTAATACTTATGATTTTAATGCTTATCATTACTACAAAAACATTAATGCCACCTTTTTTATTCATAATCAATCTTGCTGTAGCTTATATAATAAATATGGGTACCAATGGTTTTTTGCATTCTATTTCATACCTTACAAATGCTATAACAGCTGCATTGCAATTTGGTGTTTCAATGGATTATTCCCTGTTTTTGTTTCATAGATATTTTGAAGAAAAAAAAATTTATAGTGACAAAAAAGTTGCCATGGCAATTTCCATAGATAGAACTTTTGTATCTATATTGGGTTCATCTTTAACAACTTTTATAGGTTTCCTTGCAATTACAATAATGACATTAAAGCTGGGTGTTGATCTGGGAATTGTTGTTGCAAAAGGAGTTTTGCTCTCATTGGTTTGCTCGATAACATTACTTCCTTCTCTGATTATGATCTTTGATAAATTAATTGAAAAAACCAACTTTGAACATTTTTCACTTTCAAATATAAAGATATTTTCTAATATAAAATCTAATATAATAATAGAAAAGATAAAAAATTTAAAAAATATAATTAAAAGTCCAGAAAAATTAAAAAACTTAAATATAAAGAAGAAAAATTTTATTAAATCAATTATTTTGATTTCTGGAGTCATTTTTTGCCTGTTAATACCATTTGTATTTTATCAGGGTTTTCATCTGCCCATTTCATATAGACTTGATGATTCAATGCCAAAAGAGCTGGAGTCTTTTAAAACATTGAATGATATAATGAAAATTGCAAAAACCGGCGATATTTTAAATATTATTTTACCAGCGCCTTCTCTTTTTACTTTTAATAGATTCAAGCTTCAAAAGGCAATTTCTGAAATAAGTAAACTTGATGGTATTTCCTTAGCTTTTTCTATAAATGATTATGCTCATCCATCAGTACCAATCTCTTTTATCCCATATGATCAAATCGAGACATTTTATAAAAATGGATATATGAAAATATATCTAAAAATTCTTTTTCCTCCTGGCACAAAAGAATCTGTAGAACTTTTAGAAAATATAAGAAAGATTATCAAAAAATATTATAATGAATTTTATATAAGTGGACAATCCGAGCTCCTTTATGATTTTATAAAAATTGCTAAAATTGATTTCGCAAGAATAAATCTTGCATCTCTTATCTTTATTTTTATTGTTCTATTAATTTTATTTACATCGCCAATATTTTCTATCATTGTCCTGATTGTGGTTGAATTTGCAGTTATGTTTAATCTTTATCTATTTAGCATTTTTTCTCATGAAATATCATTTATTGCAAATATGATAATAGGTTCAATCCAGCTTGGTTCTACTATTGATTATGCTTTATTATATATAACAAGATTTCTTGAAGAATATAAAAAGGACAAGGATTTAATTGCTGCCATAACAAGAACATCATCAACAACTGCAAAAACATTATTAAGTGCTGCATTATGCCTTTTTTTAGCAACTTTTGGGTTCAATCTTTTCGATCCGGTAAATGTAGTCTCGAATATTGCAGGTTTAATAGGAAGAGGAGCAATTGTTAGCTTTCTTGTAATAGAACTTTTTATGCCATTTACAATTTATACATTTTCTCCTCTTATCATAAATATGGATAACAGAAGAAGAAGAATTTATTCTATATTCTCAAAAAATAAAATCTCTTAAATTATTGCAAAATATTTATTTCCCTGTATTTTCTCTATGAAAATATATTGCTTTTTGCAATCACTTCTCTATTTTTTCATAAGGTTTTTATTATATGAAAAAAAAGTTTATTGTTTTTATTGTTTTTTTTATATTAATATTTACACTAAATACTTTTGCACAGAGTGTAAAAATAATTAAAAATGAAACTATTTATGTTACATTAAATTATAAAGGTCAACCTACTAAAATTAAAATATCCTACGCCTTTAAGTGGGCTGCAAATAAGGTAATTTCATTTTTCAATAGATTTAATTTGCAAAATTTTAAGATAGATGACGGGATAGATAAAATAACCCAGAATCAACAAAAAGTTGAAATTATTACAAAAGATAGTCTTGTTTATTTTTTCACTGAACCTTCTGCCAGTGAAATAAAACTACCTATCTCATTTTCTATAACATATATATTGAATGGAAAAGAAACCATTCCTGAAAATATTATAAATTCAAATGGAGTTTTGGAAATAAGAATAAATGCAACGAATAACTCCATTATCAGGGATAAAATAGAATATCAGACATTTCCAGATGGAAATATAATTTTAGAACAGGTAGATCTTTTGGTACCTTATTTTGTTCTTATAACTACCGATATAAAATCAACTGATTACAGTGAAGTAGAAGTTCCATCTGGAATAAAAGTTTTTAAGGGAGAAAATTATTCAATTACAATTCCAATGTTTCCTTATCCAAATTTCTCTGGTTCAATATTTTTAAGCGGAAATTTTCAAAAATTACCAACAATATATATTAGCTGTCAGATTGTTTCCTTTCAACTTCCCGAAATTTTAGGTCAAAATTATGATCAAATCAACCAGATGGTACTTGAAAATTTCAATAACTACCTTTCCATTAAAAATAGTGTTCTTGAAATTTTGAATCTTGAAAAAGATGTTGTCCAGAAAATCAAAGAGTTTAGAAATGGATTAAATGCAACTGCAAAGACAATTTCGCAGGCTCAAGATTTACTGAATTTATATATTAAAAATCTTGAAGCTGTAACCAAAATGAATAATCTTTTATACTCTATCTTACTGGACATGAAAAATGTTCTGGGCTTTGATGAAAAAAGTATTGAATACATAAGACAATTTATCGAATTTAATAATCAGCTTATTGACATTGTGCTATCTGGAGGATCTACCGAACAGTTTAATTTCCCTGGTCTTTATGGCTTTCCAGATTATATAGTTCAGGCTGAAGATTTATCAAGAGTCATTGATGCACAATTGAATATCTTCCTTTATGGTCTTGAAAGGGTAGAAACAATGATAAATACGGTAAAAAGCATTCTGGAATCATATGAAAAACAAACAATTGATTTTATAAATATAGTTAGAAGAGACTATTCAAAATACTCAAAAGTCCTTTCTATTTCCAATTCATTATCTAAGGATTATTCTTTAATACTGGATAAAACCAATATTCCAAAGGATATACAAATAGAACAATCCTATTCATTTTTTTATGTCATAGAATACTTTTCAAAAAAGGAGAAGTAATGGATTACTTTGATATTGCGGAATCTTTTAAGATTAAAGTAGTTGAGAACATAAAGCGAACTACTTTAGAATACAGGAAAAAAGCCATTGAGGATGCTGGTTTTTCTCTTTTTGGTTTAAAGTCTGAAGATGTTTTTATAGATCTTCTAACAGATTCTGGAACGGGTAGTATGTCCAATAATCAATGGGCTGCTATTATGAAAGGTGATGAAAGTTATGCCGGGGCTTCATC
>JBKBTB010000096.1:0-6444 GCA_046291015.1 Exilispira sp.
TCCATGCGTTTACAATTTGTAGAATTTTTTAAGAATTTTTATGAAGGTGGCGGAAAGAAATGGGCACCATTCAAAAGAATTCATAAATATTCAGTTATTGTTCGTCAATAATTTTAGTTTTAGGTAATATTATTATAGAGGTAAAATTATAGTTTTAAAAAATTATTTCCATAAATAAGGAGGATTAAATGGGTTTTACTCTAGCTATTTTAGGAGCAGCAATTGCTGTTATTTTAAGTGGTATAGGTTCTGCTATTGGCATTATGATAGCAGGAAGATCTGCTGCAGGAGCACTTTCAGAAGATCCAACAAAGTTTGGTAAATTTTTACCACTTGTTGCTTTACCAGGTACTCAGGGAATTTATGGCTTTATTATTGGATTTTTAATCTTTTTAAGACTTGGTATTATTACTGGAAATTCTAATGAATTAATTTCTGTATTTAGAGGAGTACAATTTATATTTGCCGGTCTTCCTATAGCATTTTCAGGTCTTTTTTCTGCTATTTATCAGGGAAAGGTTTGTGCAAGTGGAATAAATCTTGTATCCAAGCAACCAACAGAAACAGGTAAGGCTCTTACAATGGGAGGACTTGTCGAGTTCTATGCTATTTTAGGTCTTTTACTATCAATCTTTTTCGTGCTTTTTATTAAATTATAAATTTGTTTAAGTTATTTTTATTTTAATTTTAATAGAATTTTAATAGAATAGATTAATAAAAAGAGGAAATAGATGGGATTTTCAGAAATAATCTCAAAATTAGTTTCAGATTATGAGCTTCAAAAAAAGCAGATAGAAAAAGAATGGGATGAAAAGATAATAGAAAAAAAGAAAGAGATAGAAAAGGAAATAAATTCTCTTTATGATGCTAAAACTAAAGAGATTGAAAAACAGATTGAAGAAAAAAACCATTCGAGGTTTTTGAATGCGAAATTACAACAGAAAAATCTTATATTAAAAAAGAAAAGAAAGATAATTGATGATGTATTCGAAAGAGCATACCAGGAAATATGCAATATGGATGATGAAAATTATCTTTCAATACTTATCGAATTGATAGAAAGATATTCTGAAAATAAAGATGAAGTAATTTTGCTTTCTTCAAAAGATTATTTAAAATTTAAAGATGTTCTTAGAAAAAAACTTGAAGAGAAGAAACTTAAATTTAAAAATATTCTATCTTCTGATAAATTTGATAAGGGTGTTATTATCTATAATGAAGAGAAGAAGATCGAGACAAATCTTAGTTTTGAGTCAATAATGAAAAGGAAAAAAGAAAGATTAGAAAACCATATAGGGAAGATATTACATGTTATCTAATATAAAATTAAAAGATAGTTTCGAATATATTTATTTAAGCTCGGTAATTAAGACAAAAGAAAAACAGCTCCTTTCTGATGGTGATTTTATAGAGATGCTTGAGCAGGATTTTTCAAAGTTTTTTTCAATACTTGTGGAGAAAGGTTATCATCTTCATGATGAAAAAGAGAATATCTCCTTTGAAAGATTATATGAATGGGAGATCTGGCATCTTTATCATCTTATAGAAGAGTTATTAAATATTTCTGAATTAAATAATCTTCGCCCATTATTTTATTTACAAAATGAATGTATTAATCTGAAACTTATTGGCAAAAAGGTCTTATTTTCTGAAAATCAAGCCAATCAAATTACTTCCGATAAACTAGATAATCTTCCTCTTAACTCATATACCATTCACTCCAAAACTGAAATTCTATCATTTTTCAAAGAATTTTTAAATTCAAATGAATTTATTGAAAAATATTCCAGTGATGATATTTTTAAAGAACTTGCAAAAGATTTAGTAAAATACAATAGAGAAAATCTTAGCGGCAGTAAACTGGATATTTTGATAGATCAATTTTATTTTTCCTCTATTAGCAAACTTGTTAAATCAATTGATTCAAAATTTTTAATGACTTTTTACGATATATTTAGTTTTCTTATCAATATTAAAAATATTTTAAGGTTATATTTTGAAAATAAAGAATATATTGATTTCGAACCTTTTTATATTGACTCTACATTTATCAGTAAAGATATATGTAAAAATTTATTTGAGACAAAATTTGAAAAAATTAGTTCTTTTTTAATAGGAAATCCACTTGCTTTTAAAATTTCAGAAATTGTTGCAAATGTTTTGAAAGATAAAAATCTATCATTTGTTGAAAAGTTTATTGATGATACTATGACTTTATTTCTTAAGGAAAATATGAAATCAGCATTTTTTAATTTTGAAAATCTTTTTGCTTATAAGTGGGCAAAAGAGATTGAGCTTAAAAATATTAAAATTTTATATATAGGCAAAAAAAATAATTTACCAGAAGAAATGATTGAAAAGCTTATAAGAAAAAGTTATCTTTAAAAAGGGAATTAAATGGCTGAATTAGAAAAAAATGAAATTGCTGTAATTGGTGATAAAGACTCTATAATGGGTTTTAAGGCAATTGGATTTGATACATATGAGCTGGTTAAAAAAGAAGATCTTGATATAAAACAGTATGTTATAGCGATTTTGAGAAAGAACTATAAGATAGTTTATATTACCGAAAATTATTTTTTAATTTGCGAGAAAGATATAGAAGAATTTTTAAAAAACAGGGCTTATCCAATAGTTACTGTTGTTCCTACAACTGCTGACAATAAAAATATCGCTTTTGAATCTATGAAAAAGCTTGTGGAAAAAGCTCTTGGCGGTTCATTTTTCTGATTCGTGGAGGAATAGATGAAAACAGGCAAAATAATAAAAGTTGCTGGACCTTTGATTGTTGCTGAAGGGATGGAAGAAGCCAATCTTTTTGATGTTGTAAAAGTATCGAAAATGGAACTTATAGGTGAAATAATAGAGATGAGGGGGGATAAGGCTTCTATTCAGGTATATGAAGAAACATCTGGAATAGGAGTTGGTGATCCAGTTTATTCAACCGGAGCTCCTCTTTCTGTTGAACTTGGACCTGGACTGATTTCGAA
The DNA here is from genome assembly GCA_046291015.1 of Exilispira sp. Lineage (GTDB taxonomy): Bacteria > Spirochaetota > JAAYUW01 > JAAYUW01 > JAAYUW01 > Exilispira. The sequence goes on from JBKBTB010000096.1 coordinate 2,991, forward strand.
GATATATGATGGAATTCAAAGGCCACTTGATCTTATTGCAGCTCAAGCAGGTGATCTTTTAACAAGAGGTATTTTTGTTCCAGCCATAGATAAGCAAATTAAATGGCATTTTGTTCCGGTTTTAAAAAAGGGTGATGAAGTAAGTGGAGGAGATATTATTGGTTATGTTCAGGAAACAGTTTTAATCAAACATTATATAATGATACCTCATGGTGTTGAAGGTGTCATTGAAAGGATATCGGAAGGAGAATTTACTGTAATTGAGGCAGTTGCAGAAGTTAAGGATAAGAATAATGAAATAATAAAGATAAAGATGCTACAAACATGGCCTGTCAGAAAACCAAGACCATACAAATTCAAAAAAAATCCAGAACAACCAATGCTAACAGGCCAAAGAGTCATCGATACATTTTTCCCGGTTGCAAAGGGTGGAACAGCATGTGTTCCAGGTCCTTTTGGTTCCGGTAAAACTGTTGTACAGCATCAACTTGCTAAATGGGCTGATGCAGATGTCATAGTCTATGTTGGATGCGGTGAAAGAGGAAATGAGATGACAGATGTACTTCTCGAATTTCCAGAGTTGAAAGATCCCAAATCTGGGGAACCTTTAATGAAAAGAACTATATTAATTGCAAATACTTCAAATATGCCTGTTGCAGCGAGAGAAGCATCTGTTTATACAGGTATTACATTAGCAGAATATTTTAGAGATATGGGTTATTCTGTTGCATTAATGGCTGACTCGACTTCAAGATGGGCAGAAGCGATGAGAGAAATGTCTGGTCGACTTGAAGAAATGCCTGGTGAAGAAGGATATCCAGCTTATCTTGGAACAAGAATTGCTGAATTTTATGAAAGGGCTGGTAAAGTAATTACAAGCGGTATTAAAGACAGAGAAGGTTCTTTAACAGTTATAGGAGCTGTTTCTCCTCCCGGTGGAGATCTATCAGATCCGGTAGTACAGGCTACACTTCGTGTAGTTAAAGTATTCTGGTCTTTATCCGCAAATTTAGCATATAGAAGACATTTTCCAGCTATAGATTGGCTTACTTCCTATACTTTGTATGATAATAATATAAAAGACTGGCTTGTTAAAAATGTTTCACCAGATTGGCCTGATATGAAAATAAAAGCAATGACAATACTTCAAAAAGAATCCGAACTCGAAGAAATTGTCAGACTTGTAGGTCTTGATGCTCTTTCCAGTGAAAATAGAGTTTTTATGGATACTGCAAAATCTATTCGTGAAGATTATCTTCATCAGAATGCCTTCCATGAAGTTGATACCTATACAAGCTCTAAAAAATCTTATGAAATGCTATCTGTGATCTTATTCTTTCACGAACAGGCTATGAAATTGGCTAAATCAGATATACCTGTGAAAGATATCATTAGCCTTGAAGTAAAAGAAAAAATAGCAAGGATGAAATATATTGATGAAAAAGAGATAGATAAGATTTCAAATATTAAAGATGAAATAATCGATCAAATGCAAAAATTAAAAGATAAATATACAATCTGAATTAGCTAAGGAGCCTGAAATGATTAAAGAATATAAAACAATATCTGAAATAGTCGGACCTTTGATGCTGGTTAAAAATGTTGAAAATGTAAAATATGAAGAATTGGTTGAAATAGAGCTTCAAACTGGCGAGATTAGAAATGGCAAGGTGCTTGAAGTTAACAAGGATATGGCTTTAATACAGCTTTTTGAAGGAGCTAGAGGGATAAATCTGGAACAATCCAGAGTAAGATTTTTAGGAAAAGGTGTGGAAATAGCTCTTTCTGAAGATATGCTCGGTCGTGTTTTTGATGGACAGGGAAGACCTATAGATGGTAAAGAAAAGATACTTGCCGAAGTTACAAGAGATATCAATGGTTCACCTATTAATCCATATTCAAGAGATTATCCAAATGAATTTATACAAACAGGTATTTCTACAATTGATGGTCTTAATACATTGGTTAGAGGTCAAAAACTTCCTATATTTTCTGGTTCTGGACTTCCACACAATAGACTTGCGGCGCAAATTGCAAGACAGGCAAAAGTACTTGAAAAGGAAGGTGAGCCCATAACAAAATTTGCAGTTGTTTTTGCCGCAATGGGCATAACATTTGAAGAAGCTCAATTTTTCATCGAAGATTTTCAGAAAACCGGTGCCATCGAAAGAACAGTTCTTTTTATCAATCTTGCAAATGACCCTGCAATTGAGAGAATATCAACTCCAAGATTGGCTTTAACAACTGCTGAATACCTTGCTTTTGATAAAGATATGCATGTTCTTGTAATATTAACAGATATGACAAATTACTGCGAAGCATTAAGAGAAATTTCTGCTGCAAGGCAGGAAGTTCCAGGAAGAAGGGGCTACCCTGGTTATCTTTATACTGATCTTTCCACAATTTATGAAAGAGCTGGAAGAATAAAAGGAAAAGAAGGTTCTATTACTCAGATACCTATATTAACAATGCCAGAAGATGATAAGACCCATCCTATTCCAGATTTAACCGGTTATATTACCGAAGGACAGATTGTGTTTTCAAGAGCTCTTCATAGAAAAGGTATTTATCCTCCGGTTGATGTTCTGCAAAGTCTTTCAAGATTAAAAGATAAAGGTATTGGTAAAGGTAAAACAAGGGAGGATCATGCAGATGTATTTAACCAGCTTTTTGCTTGCTATGCAGCAGGTTTAGAAGCAAGAGAACTCGAAGCAATTTTAGGACAGGCAGCACTTTCAGATTTAGATAAGATTTATTACAAATTTGCCGAAGAATTTGAAAAGATTTATATTAATCAGGGTGAGTATCAAAATAGAACAATTTTTGAGACTCTTGATATGTCATGGCAGCTTTTCAAATTGGTTCCAAAGAGCGAGTTAAAGAGAATAAGAGATGCCTACCTTGAAAAATACTTAAAATAGTAAAAAACTATAATTTTGATAAATTATATTTTTATTGAATTATATTTTCATTTTCAATGAATTATAGTTTAAATTGAATTATAATATAATGAATTATAACTTTAATGAATTATAGATTTAATAAATTATAGTTTTAATAGAATAAATAGCGATTTTTAAAAATAAAAAGCTAAATGAATTAATATTTTATTGAAGATGAATTTTATTGAAGAGGATAAGATGGAAATAAAAGTCGCTGCAACGAGAATGGAGCTTATGAACCTAAAAAAAAGAGTGAAGCTAGCCTATAAGGGGCATAAGCTATTAAAAGATAAGCAGGATCAACTTGTTAGAGAATTCTTTTCTATTATTGATTCATATAAAACTTTAAGAAAAGAAGTTGAAGAGAAACTTAAAAAGGCATATGCAGCAATGATTCTGGCAAGAAGCGTCATGAATGATAGTGAACTGGAAAATGCTTTATTTTTACCAGTAAAAAAGGTTAAACTTGAGGAAAAGTTAAAAAATGTAATGTCTGTAAAGATACCTATTTT
>JBKBTB010000097.1:0-6354 GCA_046291015.1 Exilispira sp.
TTGTTCTCAATTTTTGCTACAAATTGATCAAGCCAGCCAGATTTTTCAACATTTTTAAATAATTGATAATCAGTTAAAATGCTTAATATTATACCGGTTTTATTGTCATCTGACATACTTTTATCTTTTAAGCAAGGTATAGAAATTTCGAATGTATTATATTTAATATATTCTGAAAGCCAGTTAAATATATATTCTCTATTCAATTTATCAAAATTATTAATAATATTCTCAAGATCTTCTTTATTAAGCTTTCCAAGACCATTTTTATATGGAGTATAGAAAAAATGCCCATTTGAAATATTTTTGATCTCTTCTGGTTTGATATCCAGTTGCAAAAAAAGTGTATAAACTGAATCATTGCCTTTACTATTAAAAATTTTATCCTTTTTCCTTCCTAAACTTTTCTTAACTTTTAATTTTGATTTTTTAACATCTGCAATATTATAAAAATATTTTAAATCAGCAGCCCATACAAGGTAATCATAATTGTATTCCTTTTGATTATTATCGATAACCTTGTTTTCATCCACTAAAACTTTTTCTATTCTTGTTTCTTTTAAAAATTTTACTCCAAATTCTTTTGCTTTTTTCTCGATAGAATCAACAAGAGATCCTGTTCCTCCCTCTGGATAAAAATAATTTAGATATAATGAAAAATAACTCAAAGCAAAAAAGGTCGGAGTATTTTTAAAAAAATGCTGATAAATAATATCTTTTAGTGATTGATTTGTTATAAACCTATCAAGGTATTTTTCGACTGGTATATAAAGTTTATTTATTGAAAAAACTGCAAATAAAAATTGTGGTAGCCATGGAATAAGTTTTTTAAAAAGATAATTTTTATCTTTTAATGGATTTTTGAAAATAGGATTTTCGATCTTGTATAGTATATCGACAAGCTTCATTATTCTATAAATTATTCTTATAAGTTTTTCAATCTCTTTTTTACTTTCTGGATAATATTTTATAAGAAGATTTTTATATTTCAGTAGATCTTCTTTTCTTTCAATATTTATAATATCTTTTTCTATACCTATGGATACTGGACTTGGTAATATCTTTAAGTTAATACCAAGTTCTTCAAGCATTGGTAGTATTATACCTGCATTCAATAGAGCCCTTAATCCAGTATCAAACTTAAATCCATCAACTTCTATTGTATTAACAAGACCTCCTATTTCTTTATTTTTTTCCATTAGAATTGCATCAAAACCGTTTTTTGCTGAATATGCAGCTGCTGTTAAACCTGCAATTCCACCACCAGCAACAATAATTATTTTGGGTTTAACATTATTCAAAATTTTGTTTTTAATCATTTTTTTATTTATTCATCCTCTTTTATTAATTAATATTATTGAATTATCTATAATATTTTATTGTTTATATCATTGCATTGTTTATATTATTGCATTGTTTATATTATTGCATTATTTATAATAATGCTCTTTTTATAAAGCTTTACTATCAAAACTTTATAATGATTATTTATTTTTTAAACTTTTCAAAGCTAAATTAGAAGCTATTCTACCTGTCATTATGGCTGTAGGACCACCGGCTGGACTGTATACCCATTTGCCAGCCACATAAATATCGTTAAATAAAGTTTTAACTGAATCTTGCATTTTTAACATATTTGATACAACAGGTATTTTGTCCTCAAAGACCACCCTACTATGGAGCCTTCAGAACTATCAACATACTTTTCCAGTGTAAGAGGTGAAGCCGAGAACTTAAATATTATTTTATCTTTAATAAAAGGATATATGCTGCTGGACATTACTTCAATAATGTTATCTTCAAGTATACTCTTAAACTCTTCAAACCACCCCTCATTTTCTATTTTTTTACAAATTTCATAGTCCATTAACATGCTTATTATAACTGCTGTCTTACCAGATGGGGATAAACACTTATTTCTAATTGATGGAATGGAAATTTCATAAGTATTCAATTTGACAAAATCTTTTGCCCATGAAATTATATCCTTTTTTTCAATTTGATCCCACTTGCTTAAAATTTGTTTTAATCTTTCTCTATTAGTCTCATTAAGTCCCTTTCTTGAAGGGGTATAAAAGATATGACCAGAAGAAATATTTGAAAAAGATTCAACTGGTTCATCTATTGCCAAAAATAATGAAAAAACAGATTCTGCTCCTTTACTTTTAATTATCTTTTCTTTTTTCAAATTAAACTTTTTAAATATTTTTTCTGGCTGTGATCTAATATCAATAATATTATAAAGTTTTTTAAGATCGGCTGCTCAGATTAATTTTTTGTATTTATATTTATTTCCCTTTGTATCTTCAACAATTTTGTCTGAAGGATAGATTTTATTAATTTGAGTATTATATAAAATATTACCATTAAACTCGATTATTTTCTCAGTTAATTTTTCAGTAAATTCACCTACTCCTTTTTCTGGATATAGATAATCATTATAAAGAGCAAAATAACTTAATGCAAAAAAAGATGAGGTACACTTTAAAAAAGTGTTGATAAAATATATCGAGTAATGATTGATTGCTAATTTTTTTTCTTAGATATTCTTCTATTGGAATATTTAATTTATTGATTCTTGAAATTGTATGAAAAAATTTAAATAACCATGAAAATGTCTTTGGAATATCTTTCAATGTTTTTTTCTCTTTAGAAAAAAGTGGATTATCAGCTCCATAAAGTATTTTCAAATCTTGTATAACCATTTTAATTTCAGAGATTAAAATATCTACTTCTTTTTCACTTGAAGGATATAGAATTTTCAATAATTGTGAATATTCTTTTAAACTTTCCTCTCCTTTAATTCTAATTATTTTATCTTCGATGCCAATAGAAATTGGATTTGGTAAAAACTTTATGTCTAGTTTCAAGTCTTCTATCATTGGGTTTAAAAGTCCAGAGTTAACAAGAGCCCTTGCACCACCTTCAAAATGAAAACCATCTCTTGTAAAAGAATTCATTAAACCACCACATTTTTCATTTTTTTCTATTAAAAGTACTTTTTTATTTTCTTTAGTAAGATATACGGCAGCTGTAAGACCTGCAAGCCCACCACCACCAACAATAAAATCATAGATGTCATTTTTCATAAAAGTCCTTTTTAATGTAATATTTATCTTTATAATATTTATCTTTTATATCTAATATTGTTTTTTATTTTATCTTTGTTTTTCACTTTACTAATATTTTATATTTTAAGAATCTTTAATGTTAAATTCCAGAGTTTTTCTGCCATTTGCTTATCCAGAGCTTGTGGAGCAAGATTTTCCTCTTTTGTAAGATTAAAAAATTTACAACTAACTTTATTTAATTTAGGGCTTACACCTAAATAATATAATGCTCTTGCAGATATTTCTGGTGATTGTAATATTCTATCATAAATATTTTTCTTAAACCATAAATATAACTTATCATTATCTCTTCCGGCTTCGGTTCTAACAGCACCTGGATGCATTGCATTTATGGTTACATTTGTACCATTAAATTTTTCATTAAAAATTATCATCGATAAAAGCTGAGCAACTTTTGAAGCTCCATAACTTTTCAATCCATTATATCTTCTTTTTTCCCAGTTAATATCATCAAAATCAAGACCCCAAACTGCAAAACGGTAACCTTCAGAGCTCACTATTATAATTCTACAATTGTTAGTTTGACTTTTAAGCTTCTCCATAATCATATAATTTATAATGAAATAAGAAAGATAATTAACTACAAAAACCTTTTCAAAACCATCTTCTGTAATTTCCTTTTTTGTAAGGTATATGCCTGCATTATGTATTAAAAGATCTACCGGTTCTTTTAATGAATTAAGATAATTGGCAGCATTTTTTATTTGCTCTAATGAACTTAAGTCTGCAATAAAATACTTAAAATTAATATTATATTCTTTTGAAAGTTCTTCTTTTAATTTTTCAGATTTTTCGATATTACGATTAATTGCAATTATATTTGCGCCTTTAGATGCATATTTTTTAGCAGTAAAGTATCCAATACCACTAGTAGCTCCTGTTATTACAACATTTTTCCCATTAAAATCTTCAAAACATTCTTCAGGTTCTAATCTGCTATTCTTTATCATTTCAAAAACATTGGACCACCTATATTCTTTTATATACTTTTTTATTCGCTCTTTTTCAATCATAGAAATCCCTTTTTATTCTATTTTATAGTTATTTATAATTTTTAATTGTTTACATAATCATAATTTAAAGTAATTTGTATTTAGCCAAATTTCTTTTTCATAAATTTTCTATATATTTTATTAAAATATGGAATATTATCAAAAATATCACCCCAAAGATCATAATAATCTCTTTGCTCTATTATTTTACCTTCTTCATTTAATGTTAATCTCGTTGAACCATAAACTATGGAATCAGGATATTTTTTAAATGCAATTGTCATTTCCCATTCAAGAAAGATTGTATTGTTATCCATTAAGACATTTTTAACATTCATCTTCAAATTTTTCGATCTTTTAGTTAAGCGCTCTGTCATTACCTTAAATTCTTCAAAACCTCTTATTTCCTGAATTGAATCCCTAAAAACAATATTTTCTGAATAATATGGTAATATATGAGACCAATCTAGATTTCCTTCTGTATTATATGTTTTTGACCATAGCTGTTTTATTAAATCCACAGTAAGTTTCTCCATAGGCTTCCTTCCATTTTTAAAATCTTTTTTTATATCAATATTAAATAATATAATAAAACAATAAATTTATTCAATAGGTATTTATTGATAAATTTAATCATTTTATTAAACTAGATGAAATTAGCCAAATTTTAGGATATTTATGTCCGAAAGAAATCAAAAAAATATTTTGGAAATAAAACAAGAGATCGCAAATAGCATTACTCATGGACTTGGAGCAGCTTTATCGATAGCAGCATTAACAATACTTGTTGTTTTTGCATCTTTACAGGGTAACCCCTGGAAGATTGTTTCGTTTTCTTTGTTTGGTGCAAGTCTTATCCTTTTATATGTATTCTCGACTTTATATCATAGTTTCACAAATCCAAAGGTCAAAAGATTTTTAAGGATTTTAGACCATTGTTCTATATTTATATTAATAGCAGGAACATATACCCCTATAACATTAGTAACACTAAGAGTTCCCATTGGCTGGACTCTTTTTGGTTTGACTTGGGGTATGGCTATTTGTGGTATTATTTTTAAATCCTTTTTCACTGGAAAATATAATAAAATATCTATCTTATTTTATATTTTTATGGGATGGATTATTATCTTTGCATTAAAGCCTTTAATTCAAAACTCATCTACTCACCTTCTAATCTGGTTTTTAATAGGTGGGGCTTGTTATACTTTAAGCAAATTTATAGGTTTATTATATTTGTTATTTCTTTATTATTTTTTATTTTTGATCTTTTATGGAATTTTTTACCCTGACCGCTATCAAATAGCTTTATCGGGATTTGCTATTTGTAATAAATAGTAATTTATTATCAATATTCCCGTACATGAAAATATATTAACAAATATATTGATGAATTTTACATATGTTTATGATAATTTTACCTTTCTCAATAATCCTCATATTTTAAGAATGAAATCTATTCTTTTAAAATAATTTTATTATATTTGCGAAAAACAAATCATGATTGATATTCTAAAATTTTGTTAATAATTTTAATAATAATATTATTTGATTCAAAATTTAAGTTAATCATATTCTTTTATTTAATAAAATATAAAATTACTTGACTTATAGGGGCTAAATTGGTAAATTAGGTATAGAGATACCCCCTATATCTATATTTTAAATGTTAAAAAAATGTATAAATTGAGTTAAAAAATTATCTGATGGAGGATTAATGGAACACTGCGATAAAAAAAGAGCTCATCACAGTAAAGAATTTAAGGAAAATCTTGTAAAAAGATTAAATAGAATAGAAGGTCAGATTAAAGGTATAAAAAAAATGATAGAAAGTGATTGCTATTGCGATGATATATTAAACCAAATATCAAGCATTCGTTCTGCACTATTGGGAGTTCAGATTGAATTATTAAAAGGACATATTAAGACATGCATTTTAGATCAGTTGAAAGAAGGAGATTTAAATGTTATCGATGAACTTAGCAAAACTATTAGAAAGATGATTTTGTAAATGATTATTTAAAATAATATATAATAGTAATTTTAAGGGGTTAAATTTATGAAAAAAATAAATTTAAAAATTACTGGCATGCATTGCACAAGTTGTGCTTTAAATATTGAAACAAGCCTTAAAAAAATAAAGGGTATAAAAAAGGCTGAAATAAATTTTGCAAATGGTACTGGCTTAATAATTGCTTCAGATGATATAAATTTCAAAAATATAATCAGTA
>JBKBTB010000098.1:0-6346 GCA_046291015.1 Exilispira sp.
TTTTTCTGCCATCGATTTCCAGTAAAGCTGTTTCTATATTATCAACTATATTTAAAATCCTCTCAAGTTCGACAAGTCTCAATACTACTCGAACAGATTCGGAAATATTCGTAAGATATAGTGCACCATTTCTATTTTCAAGTTTTTTATGTGTAGAAACTATGACTCTAATTCCAGATGAGGAAATATACTGGGTATTCTTAAAATCAAAAATTACAAATTTAATGTCTCTTTCAAGTTTTTCTGTAAGATCTTCCTCAACTTCAAGACTTGCATTTATATCAAGTTTATCTGAGAAATAGATTATTATTAAATTATCTCTTTCTTCGATTAAATATTTCATATTTTACCCTTAAATATTTATTTATTTCATTATTAAGTATTTTCTAATTTCATTTATATTCCATTCACCTTCCCTTCTATAATAATAGGAATCGGAAAGTCTGGATATTAAGTATAATCCAAGTCCTCCAATTTCTTCTTTTATTTCAGAAAGAGAATTGGGAATTTTAATATGTTCAAATTTTGTACCTCTGTCTTTAAATGTCATTATTAATATATTATTTATAACTTTTACTTCAATATATATCAACTCAGAAGACTCTTTTTTATATGCATGCTTTATAATATTTGTAAAAATCTCTTCGGCAACTATAAGTGATTCGGAGATAACAGAACTTGTGCATCTATAACTCTCAAGAAAGTAAAAAAGACTTTCTCGAAGTTTAATAAAATTATCAAATTTTGCCTGTAATTCAATATTAATCATTATCTATTGAAATATAATATATAAAATATATTTTTCAATAAGTTGATACTTTTTTAATTAAATATATAATTTTATTGAAATCATCAATGTTTAGTAATGGATAAAAAGGTATTAAAATAGCATGAGTAGCAACCTTTTCTGTTAATAAAAACCTGTCTGATACTTTCAAATTTAGAGAAATAGGCTTTTCAATTGAACATGCAATTTCGACACCAATTTGATCGGCAATACTTTCAGAAAGTTTAATATCTTTTACATCTATTGTAAAAGTTGTAAAAGTTGAATTAGCTATAATCTGATCACAAGTCCATTTTTCAAACAATTTCCTTGAATCAAACCAGCTGGAATTTAATGAATACTCTTTTGTTTGCTCATATATTGCAAAAAATAATTTTTTTCTTGAATCTATTATTCTTTCTCTTTTTGAAAGTTGACTTATTAAAAGAGAACAATTAAAATCAGAAAGATATAGATTATTCCTAAAAGCAAATTCATTTATCCTATCATAAGTTTTCTTATCTTTAATATAGATCAATGCTCCGTCACCTGCTGTCACAATCTCCTCATCTTTTAAAGAGCATATTGCAAAATCAACATAACTTAGAAGGTATTGACCATTAAACTTTGCAAATAGTGAACCTGAAAAATCTGCTATTGAAATTATATCTATTTTTGGAATATATTCTATATCAACTGGATAACCTAAATTATAAGAAAAGAATAAGATAGATTTGCTAATATCTTGCAAAATTTGAGGATCAAAATATAAAGAATATTGATTTATATCTAAAGGGTATATCTTTTCAAAATAATCATTAAATTGATTAAAATAAAAATAGTTTAAATCATCACTACAATAAAGATTATTATATTTTTTATCTAGACTTTGCAAGATCAATGCAAGAGCGACATACTTTGATGAAACAAGTAAAATATTATTAAGCCCAAGAATCTGTTTTAAACTATTTAATGTTTGTTCATAAATATCTTTGGGAAATATTTTCCTCTGTGCCAGGGCATCCAGTACAGAAAGCAAATCATCTCTTTTCAATGAAGGTTCTTTAAGAGTTATAATTTTGTTCAAAAGTACCTCCATCTATAAGATTCTTCATTTTTTTTAATTCCAGTATATTTATCTGACCCCTTAAAACACAATTTTTACCAATATTTATCCCACCAGGAAGCAATATATTATTGCCAATTAATGAATAACCATCAGGAAGTTCGTGCTCATAAACAATATTTTTCAAACTACTATTTAATGAATAACCTATTTTTGTATAGGGTCCAATTGTTATATCTTTAAGTGGATTTTTATTTAATCCAATGATTGCATTTTTAATATTTACACCCTTTGCCAGAACATTTCCAGGAAGAATTATAGAATTCTGTATATGACTTTCATTAAGAATTATAACATCATTAAAAATAATAGAATCTTCGACTTTGCCTTTTATTATAGTATTATATCCAATATATGAATTTGTTACCGCTGCTTCTTTCGAAATAAAAGTTTCACCGGTATTTTTAAGATAATACGAAAGATATTTGATTAAAAGATAAATTTCATTGCTCTGAAAAATTCTTAAATGTAATTCAAGATAATCTTTTAAGTTATTAATTCTAAATGAATACTCTATTTTTTGTATAAAATTATATTTTGAAGTTTTAATTACTTCACTATAAAGTGTTTTGAAATGTTCTATTTTGTTTTTTTCAATAAGGTATTTTAAATAATTTACCTTAATTATAAATCCTTTACTTTTATTTTCTATAAAATTTATCATGTAAAGATTATTAACATTGACTTGATCAAATTCCAATTTCCATAAGTAGTCTATATCACATGGAATAAAAGCCAGATAATCATCATCAGATATTTTCATATTATTTATATAATTCAATATAGATGATGAAAAGAAATTAAATTGATCTACCGAAGAAACAGCTATCTGTTCAATTTTTTCGCTAAATTGGATATTACTAATACTCTCAATTATATTTTTATTATCATTATCAATGATGAAAGCATAACTTGAAAAATTATTTTTTATGGCGTTTATTATATTTAATGAAAGAATTGAAAAATTTATTAATAAAGGTAAAAGAAAATATTCTATCTCATCAGTTAAACCAATAACTTTTCTTTCAGTTTCTTCTACAAAACCAATAAAATGAATTTTATTTACATTCATCTATATTACCAGAATATATTAATATATTAACTGATTAGAAGATAATCATTTACTTAAAATAGTCAAAAATTTTTACTTGAGATTTGAGTTCACCATGCTATTAATTGAGCATATTCTTAAATTTAATAAAAAATAAGGAGAACAAAGATGAATAACCTTGAGAAAATACTTGATGATTCAATTGCAAAGGTTAAAGACTTTCCCAAGAAAGGTATTTTATTTTATGATATAACATCAATATTATTAAAACCATCGGTATTTAATCTTATAATAGAAAATATCTACGAATATTATGCAAACTCATCAATCGATGGAATTGTTGCCGTTGAATCAAGAGGATTTATTTTTGCAGCTCCTTTAGCATTAAAATTCAATGTCCCTTTAATTCTTGCAAGAAAGAAAGGGAAACTTCCCCGAGCGACAATTTCTGAAAGTTATACTCTTGAATATGGGGAAGAAACCATTGAGGTCCATAAAGATGATATTCTGAAAGATAAGAGATATTTATTGATAGATGATCTTATTGCAACTGGCGGAACATTAAAGGCAATAGCAAATCTTGTTGAAAATTCTGGAGCAATTGTCGCCGGAATAGCTGCAGTGATTGGGCTACCTTTTTTAAACTACGATAAACTTCTCGGTAAATATGATGTTAAGACTTTGATAAATTATCATGGGGAGTGAAATATTTCAATAATCTCTGAATTTTTTTTTCACTACCTGAACTTGAAATTTCATTTTGCTTGAAAATTGAACTCACTATATTTATAAATTTTTCCGGGTAATCATCTTCTATCTCAAGTTCGAAATCTTCAAAATATTTATCCTGTTTGTCTGCTTTATAATATTTTGTATAATCTAAATCGAAGGGCATATTGTAAAAAGGCAATATTCCATGTAACCTTTCAATCTCTGTTATACCAAGAGCTGTTAAATATCTTTCATTTAAGTTTAAATCTTTTTTTATTTCATTTATAAACGAAATTGCTTCTTCGCTTAAACCCAGTTCTAATAATTCTTCTTCAACTAATGGGAATTTATTTTCTATTTTATCAATTTTAATAGATCTTATATTGTAATTCAGTTCTTTTGAGACTTGAAGTTCTTCTCTTTCTTCTGATGGTAATCTTCCTAAAATGTTCGCCTTAATGCTTAAAAAAATCTCTTTATTTCCTTCATTTAATCTAACTCTAAATACTATTGATGGTAATAAACTAAATGGTATTGTATCATAATAATATGTTTTTATAAAGACAAGTCTTTTTTTTTCACCATAAGATTCAAAATATTTTTTAAGTTTTATATAATCATTTTTTAAAAGAAGATATTTAAGTTCTTTTTCAATCATTTTTAATCCCTTTATAAATCTTTTCATAAAATATATTTTTTTTCAAAATAAATTTTTTATTGATTATATTTTTTTATTTCTTTTAAGTAATAATTTCTTAAAATTTTTTCAAAATAATTATTCGATTTAATTTGTTTAAAATTTACTATTTTAATATATCTTTCAATGTTGTAAATCCAATTCTCTGAATTGCTATCTATTATTAAATTACAATATCTTAGATAGATCATCAGTCTTTTAAAATAAAGTTCTTCAAACTTATCAAAATTTAATGCTAAAGGTCTTTTAGAATTTTTTACTCTTTGCCATAAAGTCTTTAAAGGTGAATACAAGAATATAATATTACAATTATTTAATAAAAGATTTTTATCATCACAATAAATTAAAGTTCCACCCCCTGAAGATATTATAAGATTATCATATTGAATTAAATAATTAAATAAATCTCTTTCAATTTTTCGAAAAATATTCTCACCTTTTTCTTTAAAAATTTCAAAAACTGACATTTTATAGTAATTTTCTATTATAGAATCAAGGTCAAATACATGATAAGATTTAGATAGGATATTTGCAGCCGTTGATTTGCCAGAACCCATAAATCCAGTTAGAATAATATTCACAATTCGAAAATTAATCCTTCTTTTGCCAATATTACATTAATATTAAATTGATTTTTTATGATATAATCCTGTAATACTTTATCAATAAACCTTAGCTGGCTATCAGTTCTCGATGGATCATGATGAAAAAGAACAATATTTTTTACCTTAGATTTTATTCCTAAAGATAAGGCATACTCATAATATGAATGCCCATAACCTTTTTTAGAACTCATATACTCTTTCTTTGTATATTGACTATCGATGATTAAATAATCGGAAGAATTGCAGAAATCAATAATTTTTTCATTTAATTTAATTATCTGGCTTAATGAAATTCTGCCATTTAATTTTTTTGCCTGATTATCATCAGTAAAAAAATTTGTGAAAGGTTCATGATCATATATAGTAACAATTTTTTTCTGGCCATATTTAATGGCATATCCCAATGTGATGCATGGATGATTTAACCTAATTGTAGATATTTTTGCGTCAGATATTTCAAAATCAGTTTCTGAAAGCAATACTTCATTTATATTTGCACCTATTTCATGTATCGAAACTGGAAAATATTTATGTTCCAGCTGAGATAAAATTATATCCTTTAAAGTTTGTTCATTTGAGGATTCTGGACCATACATATTTATGGTGGAATCTCCTTCATAAATTGGAGCAAAAAATGGTATTCCCATTATATGATCCCAGTGGGTATGAGTAAAGAGGATATTTATATTCAATGGTTTTTCTTTATTGTTTAATAAGTAACTACCAAGATTTCTTATTCCAGTTCCGGCATCAATAATCAGATAATCATCATTATTAAATTCTATTAATATTGAACTTGTATTTCCTCCATACTCAAAGGTATATGGTCCCGGAACAGGAAATGACCCTCTTACACCATATAAAGTTATTTTCATCAAAAATTTCCTTGTTTTCTAAGGACATCTCTTAAAATACAATGTAAAAGTTCTTTGCAATTAATACATTTCTCGCCTTCATACTTAAAATCTGAAGGATTACATAAGGCAATCACTTCTCTCTTATCAAGCTCATTAATCTTTTTTAAGGTAGTTATTTCTTGTTCAGAAAATTTTATATTATTTTTCAATTTATAAATACACATATTGATAAAAAATGCTAATTCTTGAGAGGACATTTTTATTTTCTGGTTAAATGATGAATTTTGATTAAATTTTCTTTTATCCTTTTTTGTTACAACAATGTTTATTCTAATTAATTTGAACATAACAGCAAATATTATAAAACCAACGAATAAACCGGATAAATGAGCCCAATGTGCAGTATTTCCAGCTCTACCCGAAAACTCTGCTAAAAGATCTCCCGCAAGGAAAAATAATGGTAAATATTTAGCTTTCATAGGGAAAAAGAAAAAAAGCATTACAACTGCATTTGGAAAAGTAAATGCAAAACC